>CALMIW010000529.1 GCA_937864275.1 uncultured Dehalococcoidia bacterium | reverse complement strand
GTGACCGCCAGGGCACGAGGCTGCCGGCGGGGCCGGGCTCCGCCAGTGTCACGCGGACGGCCGTGGCGCCGTCGAGTTCGCCGCTGCCGAGGCGTCCGCGAAGCAGTTCGAAGGCCTCGCTCGCGCGGTGGAACGGCTGCGCGGGGCGCGCGATGGCCGCGTTTCGATAGGCGCCGCGCTCGACCTCGATGCGGACCGCCCGAAACGACTGCCCCTGGGCATCAAGCACCGGCTGGAGCGAGGCGACGGCCTTCGCCAGCCGTGCACGCGCGGTCTCGCCCGCCGTGGGCGTCTCCCACGCAATGGCGACGCTCACCGGCTCGTATCGAGGGAGTTGCAGGTCGGTCACGACGCCGTCCGGGCGGATGACCGGGAAGCGGCGCGCGGTGCGCGACGCGCATTCGGCTTCCTCCAGCGTGGAGGCAACGCCGGCCCGCGCATCGAAACCAGACCAGGAGCGGGCGAGGGCCAGGAGCGACTGCGCGGCGGACTGCTCATCGGCGAAGCGCGATTCCATGCCATCAAGCGCAATCGCAACACTGTTTCGCGACACGATCGCGACATTTGGTGTCGCGCGGGTGCGGAGAATAGCCGTAACGGCCTCGAGTTGCTCGAGACACTCCCTGGCGTTGTCGCGTTCGAGCGCGATCCCCGGGCAGCGCTGGCGGGCCTGGAGCGCGGTCATCCCGGGTTCCACCCCGTCGGCCGTCGCCTCGACCGAGACGACCGTCAGGAGGGCGCCGTCGCCTTCCCCGGCGACGAGGCCAAGCGGGCGGCAGGCGAGCTCGGGCCGCGCGGCGCGGATCGCCTGGATGCCGAGGCGGGGGAAGAAGAGGGAGAGGACGCGCATGGCTGTATTCCTTATCGGGATGGCGGAAGATTAGAACGCATGTTCTGATTTGTCAATGACCTAGGTCACTTAACTGCTAAGATGATTACCCCAATTACGCCTCCCATCGGACGACGAAGAGGCCTCCCCAGACAGGGAGGCCTCTTCGCGTGGTGGGCACCCGGCTCCGGCGGAGGGAGTTACTGGGCCGGGGCTGCTGGTGCCTGGCCACCCATGTGCGCGCTGCGTTCGCCCTCGCCGCGCGGGGTGTGCACTTCGTTGATCTCCTCGTCGATGCGCTCCTGGAACTCGGCGAACTTCTCATCGGCCTCAGCCTGCGTGAGGTCGCCGGCGGCAACCCGCGCGGCAAGGTCAGCCTGCTTCTCCGTCGTAAGGAACGCCTTGAGTTGGTCCGCAGACTTGCCATGCTCCGCGGCGACGGTCGCGAGCGACTTCGTCTCGAGTTCGGTGCGGAGGGTCGCTTCGTCGATGCCGAGGAATCCGGCGACTGCGGCGCCCTCGGCACCCGTGCCGTGGTCGCGGTGGCCGTCCGGCCCGCTGTGGCCACCCGGGCCGCCATGGCCGCCCTTGCCGCCGAAGAAGAACGAGTCGCCGCTGGCCAGCTTCTCGCGCATGGCGTCGGCACGCTCCTGGGTCATGGAGCCATCGGCGACTTTCTCATCGAGGGTGGCGGTATTCGCCTTTCCGATCGCTTCCTTGAGCTTCGCAAGGTCCACGCCGAGGTTGTCGGCGATCTTCTGGAGGTAGGCGTCGCGGTCGGCTTCGGCGGTGTTGGCCACGTTCAGCGCGATCTGCTCGACCTGGCTGTCGCTCAGGCCCAGCGCCGAGGCGGTCGAGTCGCTTCCGTCGCGGAACAGGAGGCTCCCTGCGGCAATCGAGGTTACGGCGACGGCGGCAGCGCCGAGCGAAAGCAGTTTCTGGCTTCTCATCTGGTTGTGTCTCTTCCTGTCCGGTCACTGTGTGTCGGGGGTGGTTCGACCGGACAAGTACAACCGTAGGAACGCCAGATAAGGAGAAGATTGGAAGTTGCGCGACCATCACTTCCATCCTTACGTCAGCTTTCCGGGACTGCACCGGGGCAACGAAAAGCGGGAGGCGCGCGCCTCCCGCTCACGGATGTCTGCCCGTCCGGCGATTCGCGCCCGGCGAACCTACTGGACCGAGATGAGCTCGACTTCGAACAGCAGGGTCGAGTTGCCGGGGATGGGGCCGTAATCGCGCGAGCCATAGCCGAGTGCCGGCGGGATCTCGAGGTTCCGCTTTCCCCCGACCTTCATGGTCAGGACGCCTTCGTCCCAGCCTTTGATCACGTTGCCGTTGCCAAGCACAAAGACGAATGGCTGGCCCCGATCGCGGGAGCTATCGAACTTCTTACCGTCGAGGAACGTGCCCGTGTAATGGACCGTCACGCGTTGGCCGTTCTTCGGGCTGGCGCCCGTTCCCACGACGACGTCTTCGTACTTGAGGCCGCTCGCGGTGGTAGTCGGGTTCGTCAAGGTAATAGCTCCTGTGCTGTTGCTGGTGGTGGTTTTTGATGGGGAGGTGGTTGGCGTCCGTTCGGACGCGGTTGTCGCCGAGGCGGTCCCGGAGACCGTGTCGTCATCGTCGTCGCTGCCGCACGCTGCGGCGACGAACATCGTCGCCGGAAGCGCAACCAAGAGAATCAGGCGGGGAAGCTTGGTTCGCATCATCTTTCGAGGGTATTCCGGGATTCGGGAACGTGAAACCGGAAACGGTAAAGCGTTCGGCACAAGCCTTGTTGCTACATCGTGCCCAGGCGGCGCGCCGCTTCGAGCAGGGTCTCTTCGGACTTCGAGAAAGTGAAGCGCACCATCGTGTTGCCGGCCGGGCCTTTGTAGAAGCTCGATCCCGGCACCGGCGCGACGCCCACGTGCTGGATGAGGTGGTGCGCGAACGCCGTGTCGTCGCCGTTGAATTTGAGGTCGGAGAAGTCGGCCATGATGTAGTAGGCGCCCTGGGGCTGGTGGCAGTGGAAGCCGGACTCGCGGAGGGCGTTCAGCAGAATGCCGCGCTTGTGCCCGTACATCGCTCGCAACTCCGGGTAGTAGGAGTCGGCCTGTTCGATCGCGATAGCGGCGGCCTCCTGGAGCGGTGCGGGCGCGCCCACGGTCAGGAAATCATGCACCTTGCGCAGGGCATTGCTCAGGTGGGCGGGAGCAAGCATGTAGCCCAGCCGCCAGCCGGTCACACTAAACGTCTTCGAAAGCCCGCTGATGGTGATCGTCCGGTCGTACATTCCTGGCAGCGTCGCGATCGAGATGTGTTCGTGGTGGTCGTAGAGGATGTGCTCGTAGATCTCGTCCGTGATGCAGAGGGTATCGAACTCCTGGCAGAGGTCCGCGATCTGCTGAAGCTCGTCGTGGCGAAACACCTTGCCGCTGGGGTTGTTCGGCGTGTTCACAATGATGGCCTTGGTCTTCGCCGAAAAGGCCGCGCGCAACTCCGCCGGGTCGAAGTCGAAATCCTCGCCCCGGAGGGTGACGAACACGAGTTTCGCGCCGCTCATCGCCGCGTCTGGCACGTAGTTCTCGTAGAACGGCTCGAAGACGATCACCTCGTCTCCCGGTTCGATGATCGCGAGCATCGCGCACATCATCGCCTCGGTCGCCCCGCAGGTGACCGTGATCTCGCGGTCGGGGTCGAGGTCCAGTCCCGAGAGCCGCAGCGTCTTGTCGGCGATGGCGCGCCGCAGGCGCGGGGAGCCCCAGGTGATCGCGTACTGGTTGATGTCCGCGTTGATGCAGTCGATGGCCGCCTGCTTGATGAAGTCCGGCGCCGGGAAGTCCGGGTAGCCCTGGGCGAGGTTCATCGCGCCATGCACCAGGGCGAGGCGGGTCATCTCGCGGATAACGGATTCGTTGAAGACCTGGGTGCGGGCGGCGATGTGCTCTTTGGGCATGGCCGTAAGTATGGAAGCTGCATACCGCAACGGAACAGGGGGAGCCGGCGGCGTTCAGTCCGTCCTGCGGACGTTGCGGAAGAACTCCCAGATGAGCTCGCTGGCGTGGATCTCGTGGTTTGTGGGGCCGGCTCCGCCCGTATTATCCTCGGCGCCCGGCCAGGTGTGCCCGCCGCCCTCCAGCGTGTAGAACACCACCGGCTGGCCGCTGCATCCGAAGTAATCGTCGCGGACCGCCTGGGCGCCGACGCGTTGGGTGTCGGGCCGTTCGAGGCAACCGTTGTAGCGGGCCCACTCCACCACGGCTTCCGGCGCGGAGTCGTAGGGGACGTTGTAGTCCTCGGTGCCATGGAAGGCGATGACCGCGACCGGCGGCCCTTCGCAGCCCTGGTAGACGATGCCGGCCACCGGCGCGACGCCGGCGAAGTGGTAAGGCAGCAGGCAACCCGCCTGGGCCGCCATCTGTGCGCCATTCGAGAGCCCAGTCGCGAAGACCCGAGAAGGGTCGACGCAGAATTGGCCCTTCAGGTAGTCCAGGATCTCAGAAACGGCGCCGATATCGTCGTTTCCCTCGTCGGCGTAGACGCCGATGATGTCCCATTGGCGGTCGCTGCCCTCCGGGGTAACGAGGATGAATCCGCCTGCCTCTGATACCGGCACCAGGCCGCTGTACGCCTCCTGCTCCTCGGCCGTCCGGCCTTGCCCATGAAAGTTGAAGAGCAGCGGCGAAAGCCCCCGGCCCTCGTAGCTGGCAGGCACGTGGATACGGAAGCTTCGAGATCCTTCCGCCCGTTCGATCGCGTCGATGTAGTCGCCGGGGCCGCGGTCGAAGCACCCTCCGACCGGGACTGCCGCCGCGACGGCGCCTGGCAGGACTGCGGCCGTCTCGTCTCGGGACTCTTTCTCCCCGCGATCCGGCGAACCCGCCGATGGACCGCCACAGGCGGCGAGCGACAGGGCGACGACGGCTACCAGGCTCCGGCAGGCAATTGAACGCACGCCTCGATTATCGCTGCAACGGCCGGCGGATGCCGGAATGTCGTTCGACTTCAAACGCGAGTCACACGTAGAATCAGTTCACTTTCGAGTGTGTGCCCCAGACGTTCGACTAAGAACGCGTGGTGTAGGCCATTCGATCCAGGAGTGAGGACGCATGGTTGCAGCCGCCCCCGGGAGATTGGAACGCCGAAAAGCGAAGACGCGGGCCGCCATCATCGCGGCCGCCAGCAAGCTCTTTCACGAGCGCGGGTACGAAGAGACCTCGATCCAGCACATCGCCGAACTGGCCGACACCGGCGTGGGGACGCTCTACGGCTACTTCAGCTCGAAGGACGACATCCTTCGCGAAGTCCTCCAGGCCGAACGCGACGAGGCGTTGGACCGTTACTTCGCCAGCATCGACGCGAGCACGCCCTACACCGAGCGCGCGTGCATGGCCGTGGAGGCGCTCGCTACCTATCTCCGGAATAACCGCATCATCCTCACCGCCGCCTTCCAGGTGGGCGCGAGGAACCGCCAGGTCGATGAATCGCAGGCAGAATGGCTTCATGCGGGCTTCCGCGACATGATCCGCGCCGGCATCGCCGCCGGGGCCGTCCGCGGTCTCCCGCTGGATGCGACTGTCCGGGCCATCGTCGGGACGACCATGCTGGCCATGCTCGGCATCGGCAACTGGGCGGGAGAAGAAGACAAGCCAGAGACCCCGGAGACGCTCGTCGCCCTGACTCGCGCCATCCTCGCGAAGTAGCACCGAGGCGAACGCCATGCCCACGCAGGCCGATGTCCGTCGCATCGCACTGGCGCTCCCCGAGACCGTCGAGGAGCCCGGGCGGTTCGCTTTCGCGGTGATGAACAAAGGCAAGGCGAAGGGGTTCGCATGGGTATGGATGGAGCGCCAGACCGACAAAGGACCCCGCGTCCCGCGGCCCGATGTGCTGGCGATCCGGGTGCCGGGAGAAGAGGCCAAGCAGTTCCTCATCGGCTCCGCGCCCGCGACGTTCTTCACCGAACCGCACTACCACGGCTTCCCCGGGATCCTCACCTGGCTCGAGGCCATCTCTCCCGAGCAGCTCGAGGAATTGCTGGTTGGCGGCTGGCGGCTGCAGGCGCCCAGGCCGCTGGTCGCCGCCTTCGACGCGCGACCGCGGTAAGCCACCGGCCCGCGTCGATCGTTCACGGCTGCTACGATCTGGCGACCGCCTCCTGGAGACCGCACTTGGAACCAACGAACGGGCCGGACTTTGGCCGCATGCAGACCGCCGTCATCGAGATGCTTACGGCGATTGGCGACGACCCCTCGCGGGAGGGCCTACTGGAGACACCCCGCCGCATCTCGGAGATGTACGCCGAGATCTTCGAGGGGCTCTGGAAGGACCCCCGGGAGTACCTCAAGGTAGTCTTCAAAGTGGCGCACGATGAAATGGTGATCCTGCGCAACATCCCGTTCTATTCGATGTGCGAGCACCACTTTCTCCCCTTCCACGGCGAAGCCCACGTGGGCTACATCCCGGACGGCCAGGTCGTCGGCATCAGCAAGCTCGCGCGCGTTGTCGAGGGCTTCGCCCGGCGCCCGCAAATCCAGGAACAGCTCACCAGCCAGATCGCCGAGGCGATCATGGAGGTGCTCAAGCCCGACGGCGTCGCCGTGGTCATCGAAGCGGAACACCTCTGCATGACGATGCGCGGCGTGAAGAAGCCAGGCAGCCGGATGGTTACCAGTGCGATGCGTGGCGATTTCAAGCAGTCAGCGGTGACGCGCGCGGAGTTCCTGAGCCTGGTCCACGGACACCACTAAGCCCGGGTTACGGTCGCGGCGTATTCAATCGGCAGCAGCTTTCGAAGGTCGAGCACCTTCGATGCGTCCAGGATCTCGATCCCGGCGATATGGCCGTCCTCCGTGATGTCGAGCACGACGCCCTCGGCCGCGTCCTCGTTCCGGACAGGCGACTGCCCTTCTTCGAAGGCGATGTAGAGCAGGTCGTTTGGGGCGTCGTAGGTGAGCTTCATTACCAACTCCCATTAGTACACGTACACGGTGACGCCGACGGTGTCTTCGCCGTCGTGGATGCAGATGACGCGAACCTTCTTCTGCTCGTAAGTCCGGCGACTCCACGTGCGGCCGAAGGGGTAAATGAGTGACTTCGCCTGACGCCCGGCGCCGGCGACATCCGGCAGGCCCTTCGCAAGGACTTCCGCGATCTCTTCCTCTGACGTGCCGCGCGGGCCCATGCGCGTGCGGGCATGACTCGAGAAGCGGATCACCAGCCTAGATCCCGACGCCCCGCAGCCGCGGGTCGGCGGCGCCATCCGCAATCTCGAGTGCGAAGCGCATCAGGTTCTCGGTGCGCTCGCCGTAGCCCTCGAATCCCTCGCCGACGGTTTCGCCTGCGAGGTAGCGGGCGTGGATGCCCTCCGTGATGACGCCGAGCTTGTAGTAGGCCAACACCTGGTAGTACTCGATCGTCGAGACATCGCGGCCGCTCAGCCGGCCATACTCATCGATGAGCTCGCGGCGCGTGGAGAAGCCGGGCCGGGCCGTCACCGAACTCGTCGGACGGGCGTTGATCTGGCTCTCCGAGTCGCCGGCTTCGCCCCAGTAGCCGAGCGTGTAGCCGAGGTCCGAGAGCGGGTCGCCGAGCGTACACATCTCCCAGTCGAGGACGGCGACAACCCTGCCGGGATCGTCCTTGTCGAGCATCATGTTCCCAAGGCGGTAGTCGCCATGGACGATGGTCGGCGTCGGGGAAACGGGCACCGCCGCCTTCAACCGCTTGATGAGTTCGTTCACCTCGGCCAGAGGCCGCGTCTCCGAGCGGGCCCACTGCTCGGCCCAGCGCCGCACCTGGCGCTCGATATACCCCTCCGGGCGGCCGAAGTCGCCAAGGCCGACGGCCTCGTAGTCGATCGCATGGAGGTCGACGAGCGTCTTCACAAGGGCGTGACTGATGGCCTTGCGGCGCTCCTCCGTCTCCGCGTACCCATCCGGGATCGATTCCGCGATGATCACGCCCTCGCGGTACTCCATGACGTAGAACGGGTAGTCGTTCACGCTGCCATCTTCGCACAGGGCGATCGGGCGCGGCGCGGGATAGCCCACCTTCGAAACCCCGGCGAGCACCCGGAACTCGCGTGCCATGTCGTGCGCCGTCGGCAACACGTGCCCCAGCGGCGGCCTCCGCAGCACCCACGTTCCGTTGTCGGATTCGACCTTGTAGGTGAGGTTCGAACGGCCCCCGCTAATCAGTGAGAAACGGAGCGGAGCGCTTCCACCCGGCACGTTTTCGGCAAAGAAGCGGCTGACGGCTTCGTACTTGATCCCTGCGGGCACATCGTTCTGCATCCGCGGAAGTATAGAGGAGCAGTCCAAGCGCGCGGGCTTCCCGCGTTGCCATTGGGCGCCTCACCGTGGTATCTATCCTCACATACCGATCAAAACCTTCTTTTTGATCATTCTGCGATCCGTTATGAGAGATTTAGAAGTATTCACAGCGTGCCTGTGGGACACCGCCGGTGCAGAACGCGAGACGCTCACGGCGACCCGCGAGGCAGTGCGTGCCGCGCACCCCGGGGCGGGCGTAGTCGAGACGTGCCAGCGCATCGAAGCCTTCAGCCTGGGCCGTTGCACCTGCCCGGCGCCTGTACGGCGCTCAGGGAAAGATGCCGTCGAGCATCTTGCCGCGGTCGCCGCCGGACTCGAGTCCGCCGTGCTCGGGGAATACCAGGTGCTCGGACAGGTCCGATCCGGGATCGCGCCGCTTCGTCCCCGCGCGCCGT
>CALMIW010000528.1 GCA_937864275.1 uncultured Dehalococcoidia bacterium | reverse complement strand
TAGTGCGTCACCTCGGGCACGGGCTCCAGATACTCGCCCAGTTCGGCCCGGACGACCTGCGCGAACGCTACCTGCCGGGGCTCACCAGCACTGACTTCGAGACGCTCCAGCAATCGGCCCAACTGCTCACGGAGCGCACCGGCGGCAGCGACGTCGGCGCGAACGAGTGCGTCGCCCGGCTCGTCGATGGCGAGTGGCGCCTGACGGGCGAGAAGTGGTTCTGTTCGAACGCGGGGGCCGACGTTCACCTGACGCTGGCGCGGCCCGAGGGCGCGCGCCCGGGGACCAAAGGACTCGGCATGTTCCTCGTGCCCCGGGTGTTGCCCGACGGCAGCCGCAACCGCTACGCGATCCGCCGCTTGAAGGACAAGCTCGGGTCGAAATCGATGCCGACGGGCGAATACGAGTTCGACGGCGCGGTCGGCTACGTCGTCGGGAACATCGAGCACGGCTTCGCCCAGATGGCGGAGATGATCAACGTGTCGCGGCTTTCGAACGGCATGCGGGCGGCGGCGATCATGCGTCGCTCGCTGCTGGAATCGGTCGTCCACGCCCGTGGACGGTCCGCCTTCGGCAAGGCGATGTTCGACCTGCCGCTACTCCGCGAGCAGATCTTCGAGATGACGCTCGACTCGGAGGCCGCGCTCTCGATCGTCCTCTATGCTGCCCGCTGCCTCGACCAGGCCGACGCCGGCTCGGAGTTTCACGAACTGCTGGTGCGCATCGTGACGCCGCTGATCAAGTACGCAAACTGCCGGCAGGCGAGGACGACAACCGGGATGGCGATGAACGTGCGCGGCGGCAACGGCTACATCGAGGAATGGGTGAACGCCCGCCTTCTGCGCGACGCCCATCTTGGCAGCATCTGGGAAGGCGCGGAGAACGTCGTCGCGCTCGATGTCGCCCGCGCGGCCGCCCGCCAGCGCGCCCACGATGCGCTGTTCCGCGACCTCGAGGCACAACTCGACGGGCTGACCGACCCGGAGGCTCTCCGCATCGCCGACGGCGTCCGCGAGCGCCTGCGCGACACCGCCGAACGGTTCGAACGGCTGCTGGCGGCCGACGAGGACACGCGCGAGGCCCGCATGGCGGCGATGTGCGACCGGCTGGCCGCGCTCGTCTGCAGCGTGTTGCTCCTCTCGGAAGCCGGAGCCCAGGCCGAATCCGGGCTTGGCTACCGCAAACTGCTGGTCGCCAACGAGTACCGTAAACGCCGGCTCGACCGCATCGACCCGCTGGACTTCGGCGACGAAGGCGTCACCTTCCTCGATGAGGTGGTGGATGACGGCCGGGTGCCGGCGGGTGCCGCCCGATGACCATCCGCGCCGTCCTCTTTGATGTCGGAGGGCCAATCGATACCGAGGTGCTGCACGAGGCGCTCTCGGACGCTCACATCGTGCGGGCGCTCCTCGCGGTTGGCGTGAACGCGACCGAGGAAGCGTTCGAAGCCGCCAGCGCGTGGGCAGTCAACTCGTACGCGCCGT
Source organism: uncultured Dehalococcoidia bacterium (assembly GCA_937864275.1). GTDB lineage: Bacteria > Chloroflexota > Dehalococcoidia > Tepidiformales > Tepidiformaceae > Amarobacter. The sequence continues at coordinate 2,203 of CALMIW010000528.1, read as the reverse complement.
TCTCCTACCAGGCCATCATCTGGAAGCTGTGCCGAGGCGACGCGGCCCGGGCGAGCGAAGCCCAACGGCTCTTCGAAGGCGCCTCCGCAGAGCGCCGGGAACAGCGGCGCGGACTCGAGCTTCGGCCGGGCATCACCGGCGTGATCCAGGGCTTGCACGAGCGGCGGCTCCTCCTCGGGCTGGCGGCAAACCAGCCTGCGCGGGCGCTCGACGACCTCGACCGGCTGGGCATCGGCCAGTACTTCTCCCACCGCGAAGTGAGCGAGCACCATGGCTTCCGGAAGCCGGATACACGGCTCTTCCTGCGCTGCTGCGAAGACCTCGGCGTGGAGCCTTCCGAGTGTGTGATGGTGGGCGACCGGATCGACAACGACATCTTCCCGGCGCGGCTCCTGGGCATGGCGACGGTCCTCTTCCGCACCGGCCGGCACATGGAACAGCAGCCCCGGTCGCTCCAGGAAGTGCCGGACGAGGAAGTCCATTCGACGTCCCTGCTGCAGAGCGCGCTGGACCGGCTGATCGCCAGAGGCTGACCGCCGCAGCCCGCATCCCTATACTTCGGCCCGCTCCGGGACCGCCGGATTCGAGGCTCACCATGCTCGATGTTGTCCGCGAACGCCGTATCGAAGATCTCGTCGGGCAGATGACGCTCGACGAGAAGCTGGCCCTCATCGGTGGCGCCGACGCCTGGCGAACGAACCCCGTCCCGCGGCTCGGCATCCCGCCGATCAAGGTGACCGACGGCCCCCACGGCGCCCGCGGCGGGACGTTCGGCGAGAACCGGGCCGCGAGCTTCCCCTGCGGCACGGCGCTGGGCGCAACCTGGAATCCCGACCTCGTCCGCGAAGTCGGTGCTGCCATCGGCGAGGAGGCGAAGACGAAGCAATGCCACGTCCTCCTCGCGCCAACCCTCAACATCCACCGCCATCCGCTCGCGGGGCGCAACTTCGAGTGCTACTCCGAGGACCCCTTCCTGACCGCGCAGATCGGCGTCGGCTTCGTACAGGGTGTCCAGAGCACAGGCGTCGCCGCGACTGCCAAGCACTTCGTCTGCAACGATTCCGAGTTCGAACGGATGAGCATCTCCTCGGAGGTCGATGAGCGCGCGCTGAACGAGATCTACCTGCCGCCCTTCGAAGCGGTGGTGAAGGAAGGCCATGCGTGGGCGGCGATGACCGCCTACAACCGCGTGAACGGCACGTACGCGAGCGAGCACAGGGGACTGATCTCGCTCCTCAAGGACGAGTGGGGCTTCGACGGCCTCCTGATGTCGGACTGGTGGGGCACCTACAGCACCGATTGCGCCGAGGCGGGCCTCGATCTCGAGATGCCGGGGCGTGCGCGCTTCTTCGGCAGGCGGCTGCGGGGGGCCATCGAGCGAGGCGACATTTCCGCCTCCGGGCTGGATGACAAGGTTCGCCGCATCCTGCGCCTGGCGATGCGGACGGGAGCCCTCGACGGTCCGGCCGAAGGGCCGGAAGCCTCGATCGATCGGCCGGAGCACCGGGCACTGATGCGGAAAGTGGTCGCGGAGTCGGCCGTGCTGCTGAAGAACGACGGCGGCCTCTTGCCGCTCGCTCCCCTCCCCGGTGCCCTGGTGGCGCTGATCGGGCCGCACGCCGACCTGCTCTGCATGCAGGGCGGAGGCTCCTCGGCAGTGGAACCGCACCACGTCGCCTCGCTCGCGGCGGCACTCCGCGAACACCTCGGCGATGGGGTGCGGGTCGAACACGAGCCGGGTTGCAGCATCTCGCGGCGTACCCCCGTGCTGGCCTCGGGGCTCACCACCGCGGCCGGGGAGCCGGGCGTAGCGGTCGAGTACTTCGACAACCCGGACCTCGCCGGGGCTCCCGTGGTGTCCGGCCAGGCGCCGCGCTTCGAGTTGCGATGGATCGCCGGGACGACGCCGGTCCCGGGGCAGTTCTCGCTCCGTGCCCGGGCGAACTTCACGCCCTCCGCAAGCGGTTCGCACCGGTTCACACTCACCAGCGCCGGGCTCAGCAGGCTCTCGTTCGACGGCGTGCTGCTGATCGACAACTGGACGTCGCAGGAGCCGGGGACGGCCTTCTACGGGACCGGCAGCGCCGAACGGGGCGCCTCAGTCGAACTCGCTGCCGGTTCGCAGCACGAGGTGGTGCTCGAATACCAGATCGCCGGCCGGGTGGGCGTGCCGGGAGTTACGGTGGGCTGCCAGCCGCCGATC
>CALMIW010000527.1 GCA_937864275.1 uncultured Dehalococcoidia bacterium | reverse complement strand
CATCGTCTCCGCGACCGTCATCGCCCTCGGCGGCTGGGCCGGCCTCGATGCGGTCGGGGGCCTTGCCATTGCCGCGCTGGTCGTCCCGCGTGCCTGGAGCCTGCTCCGCCGGTCCGCGGACATACTCCTCGAGAGCGCGCCACCCGGAGTCGACCCCGCGGCCCTCGAGTCCGCCGCGCTCGAGGTCGAAGGCGTCCTCGCGCTCCACGACGTCCACGTCTGGTCGATCGCTCCCTCGTTTCCCGCCCTCAGCGCGCACGTCGAACTCGCCGACGTCACCTGCACGGAACACATCCTCACCGACCTTGCCGCGCTCTTCCGAGAACGTTTCGGCATCGGGCACGTGACGCTCCAGCCCGAGACCCCTGCCCTGCACGAGGCGATGGAGTGCTGCCTCAGCCCCGATGCCGGCCTCCTCGAACCCGAAGCGCACGGCCATCGGCCTGTCTCGGTCGGATGAGCCGCCGCATCTCTCGCCGGGCGTTCATCGCAGGGGGCGGCGCCGTTGCCGCGGGCGTCGCGACCGCCGGCGTCATCGCCAGCCGGGGGAGCAGTCCCACACCCCCCGCGAGCCCGTCGCCGGAAGTCACACCGTCGCCGGCTCCATCGGCATCCCCCACCCCTGCGCGTCAGCCCAGGCAGGGAGGCAGCGCTACCCTGGTTTCGCCCGCCGTCCTCGACCTCGACACCTTCGACGTCCAACTCTCCGGCTCGTCGTCCGTGGTCGAAATCCTCGGCCGCACGCACTCCCGCCTGGTGAACTGGGACGGCCGTGGCGACCGTCTCCTCCTCGGCGATCTCGCGGCGCGTTGGGAACAACCGGACGCGCAGACGGTTGTCTTCCACCTCGACCGCGCGGCGCGCTGGCACGACAAGGCGCCGCTGAACGGGCGCGCGCTCGCCGCCGACGATGTCGTTTCTCACTTCCGGCGCAGTCTCGAGCTCGCCGCCGGTGGTAAGGCTCCGCTCGCCCAGCGCTACCACGACTACGCCGCACTCGACTCGGTCGATGCTCCCGAAGCCGGGCAGGTCCGCTTCCGTCTGACGTCGGCCGACCCGTTCTTCCTTGGCACGCTCGCGGGCGAATACGCCCTGGTCCAGGCTCCTGAGGCCGTCGCCGCGTTCGCCGGGGCCTGGTCCCGGCTGGATTCGGACCACGTTGTCGGCACAGGCCCATGGGCCTTCGACTGGGCGGATGACGGTGTGAAGTTCTCGGCTGCCCGCACCGGGCACCGCAGGGCCTACCTGGACGAGATCCGCCTCACCGAGCCGCGTGCGGTCGCTGAGCGCTTCCTCGCGGGCGAACTCGATGAGGCCATAGTGCGCGACCGTCGCGAAGCCGCGTCCATCCGGGCCAGGTTCGCGCCAGAGCTCTTCGGACCGGTCGGCGGCATCGACGATGCGCTCCAGCTCGCCGGCAACGGCAAGACCTACGAGTTCCGCCGCCACGAGCGAGAGATCGTCATGAGCTCGTTCTTTGTCGGTGCGGCGCCATGGAACAACCCGGAACTCCTCCTGGCGATCAGCAACGCGCTGGGCCGCACCGAACTGGCCGACCGGCTGTTCGGCGGGCGGGCAAGTATCTCTCGACCAGTGCCTCCCGGCCTCGCGGCACTGGACGAGGCGGCAACCCTCGAGGGCTGGCCCGGAGACCGTCTGGGCGACGCCCAGGGCGCAGCGGCCATCCGCAGGCAGTGGGAAGCGGCGGGCGGTCCCGGCCTCGGAACAATCACCATCGATTTCCCGAGCGTCTTCGACCCGCTCTTCAGCGCGAGCTCCGTTGTGGTCGATTCCCTGAACGCCGTGCTCGGTGCCCAATTCCGACCCGCGGTCGAGACCTATACGACGATCAGCAAGCGCGTCATCGACGGCTACTACGGAAACGGCCGCGCGTCGTTCTGGTTCGGTTGGGGGGCGCCCCTTTCTGGCCCCGACCGGCAGCGCTACCTGGCCGAAACCTACGCTCCCGGCTCACCGGGCCAGCGGACTGTAGGCGGAGCCGGCATCGGCCCGGACGCCACAGTCTCGCGCCTGCCGTCGCTGGGGTACCTGGGAATCGTCCCGTGGGTTCAGCAGTACAGCGAGGTCTTCCGTCGCCCCGGGCACGTCGCGCCGCACCCGTCGCCGTTCTGGACGCAACACCTGGACTACCTCCGCTCGCACTCCGGCTGACGGGGACGGGCTGCGTCCGTTCGCGTTACCAGCCACGCTGCCACGTAGCCGGCGACCGGCCGGATGAGCAGCGGCGCGAGCAGGCCGGCCACCGTCCCGAAGGCGACCGAGCCCGCGACGGTGAGCGCCGCAGTTGCCAGCCATAGTCGAACCACCGTAGTTCGCCGCCACAGTCCCGCCGCTCGGGCAGCAAGCGGCGGAGCCAGTGCGAGCACAAACAGCGCGAGTAGCGGCGTGTCCTCGGAGATCTCCATGCCGGCTGTCAGCAGCGCTATCTCGGCGATGATTGAGATGATCGCGAACGCGGCCGCGTACTTCGTCCTTGCGCCCATCCGCGAATGATCTCGCACAGTTGCGTCGCAACCGTCACAACGCGCGGCGACGTCAGCCGCCGGTGGCTCCACCACCTTGCGGTGAAGCGGGCATGGCCTCGTCCAGCACTTCCATCAGGTGCATTACCCGCGCCTTGATCCCGGCCTCACGCACTGCGGCCTCGTACTGCATGTGGCATCCTGGGTTCGCCGTCACGATCACGTCAGGGTTCGCGGCGGCGAATTGGTCGGCCTTCCGCTTCCTCAGTTCTGCCGACATCTCCGGCTGGACGAGCGAGTAGATCCCCGCAGCCCCGCAGCAGACATCGGCGCCGGGCGTCTCGATCATCTGGCAGCCCGAGAGGTTCCCGAGAAGGGCGCGGGGCTGGTCCTTGATCCGCTGGGCGTGCGCGAGGTGGCAGGCATCCTGGTAGGCGACGGACTTCGCGAACGCCCCGCCCGGCAACTCCGAGAGCAGCTCCGAGGAATCCTTCACCCGCGCGGCGAATGCTTCTGCCCGTTTCGCCCAACGGGCATCCTTGGCCAGCAAGTCGCCGTACTCCTTCATCGCCGCCCCGCACCCGGCGGAGTTCACGACGATCGGGCCCGCAGTCTGCTCGAGCGCGGCAATGTTCACCCGCGCCAACGTCCGCGCGAACTCCAGGTCGCCGTCGTGTGCATGCAGCGCGCCGCAGCAGCCCTGCCCCGCTGCCGCGAGGAGCCGCATCCCGGCACGCTCGTAGACGCGTTCGGTCGCCCGGTGCACGTTCCCGAAGAGCTCGCCCATAACGCACCCCGTGAAGAGCACGCCGTCCGGTTCGTCTCCGCCGCCGGGACTTCCACCTCGCTTCGGCCTGTAGGGAGCGCCGATCCTTGCGGGCAGCTGCGCCTCCATCGCGCGCAGACGCCCTCGCAGCAGTTTGCGCACGAGCCCCCGCATGCGGGTGTTCGCGTACCAGCGCGCCGGCGCGAGTGTTGCCGCCAGCACCCTG
>CALMIW010000526.1 GCA_937864275.1 uncultured Dehalococcoidia bacterium | reverse complement strand
CGCTCGACGAGATCTCCCGGCGCTCCAGCCGGTGCGAGGCCTCGCCAATCGTCAACTCAGTCCGTCCCTCGGCCATCGGTCATCCTCCGCGTTTCGTCGCGCATCCTAAGCCATCTCCACAGCTCCCTCCCCATCCCAGGAAACCTGACACAGGAACAACACCCTTCTCCCTTCTCCCTGACATCGGGTTTCCCCTCTATTGACGCTATAACCCACAGCCGACACAGTTACGTAGCTGATGTCGAACGAAGCCATCCTCACCGCACTCCTCGCTACGGTCGCCGCTGCTGCCGCTGCGCATGCGCGCGGGCAAAGTTGGCGGCTGGTCTGACCAGGCACTAGATCCATAATCAAGACCGCCCCCGAGGCGGTCTTTCTATGATGGGGCTGCCTTGAGGGAGACAGGGGAACCCAGATGACCACGATCGCCGCCGGCCCGGAACGCTTCATTTCCCGCCGCATGCAAGCGGTGCCGCCTTCCGGCATCCGCAAGTTTTTCGATCTCCTCAGCACCATCGAGGACGTCATCTCTCTCGGCGTCGGCGAACCGGACTACACCACCCCCGAGCCGATCTGCCGCGCCGCCATCGAAAGCATCGAACGCGGCGACACCCACTACACCTCCAACTACGGCCTCCTCGAACTGCGCGAAAAACTCGCGGAGCACCTCTTCCGCCTCTACGGCGTCCGCTACGACCCGCGCACGGAAATCATCATCACCAGCGGCTCCAGCGAAGCCTTCGATATCGCCCTCCGCGCGCTCCTCGACCCCGGCGACGAAGTCCTCTGCGCCGACCCCTGCTATGTCGCCTACCTCCCCGCCACGCTCATGGCGGGGGGGAGCGTCGTCCCCGTCCCCCCCCCCGCCCCGAGGTCCTCTCCGCCGCCCCTTGCTAGGTCCCCTCCCCCCCCGCCACGCTCATGGCGGGTGGCAGCTTCGTCCCCGTGCCCACCTACGCACAGAACGACTTCCGCCTCCTCGCCGCCGATGTCGAAGCCGCCATCACCCCTCGCACGAAAGCCATCCTCCTCGGCTACCCGTCGAACCCGACCGGCGCGACGATGGGCCGCGAAGACCTGGCCGCCGTGGGCGAAGTCGCCCGCAAGCACGACCTCGCCGTCATCAGCGACGAGCTTTACGACCGCATGACCTACGTCGGTCAGCACACCTGCTTCTCCGGCCTCCCCGGCATGCACGGGCGCACCGTCCTCCTCGGCGGATTCAGCAAGGCCTATGCGATGACCGGCTGGCGCCTGGGCTGGGTCGCGGCCCCGGGACCGCTCGCCGAAGCCGTCATGAAAGTCCACCAGTACGTGATGATGTCCGCGCCGACCGCCTCGCAGTACGCCGCCATCGCCGCCATCGAACAGGGCGAAGCCTTCGTAGCCGAGATGGTCGCCGAATACGACCGCCGCCGGAGACTCATCGTTGATGGTTTCCGCGCCATCGGACTGCCCACCTTCGAACCCAAAGGCGCCTTCTATGCCTTCCCCGATGTCACCGTCACGGGCATGGATAGCGTCACCTTTAGCGAGCGCCTGCTTGCCGAAGAGCGCGTCGCGGTCGTCCCCGGCAGCGCCTTTGGCGCCCACGGCGAAGGCTATGTCCGCGCCTGCTACGCCAGCGGCTATGAACAGATCGAGCGGGCTCTCGAACGTATCGGCAGGTTCGTCCAGAGAAACCGCCATGACTGAGCGTCCACCAGTTGCCAACAGTCTGTTAACCGGGCTGACCCATAAACGGGCATACCCAACCGCTGGGGGCAATCGAACCTTGTAGTGATGGGGAGGGCACCATGACGCAACAAGACGTTCTCGATCCGGAGGCGGCAGACCTGCCCCCCGGTGTTGCGCCCTCATTCGGCGATGTGCCCCTCCGGCCGTTCGAACACACGCCGGAACGGCTCGTCCTTTCTTCCGAAGAGCATTCCCCCCCTCTATCTCCGCCACCCTTGAAGTGGCTCGGGGGCAGTTTCGCGCAGGAGCGCCTCGGCCGCGGAGAGCTGCGCCTCTACGAGACGGAGACGCCCGGCGAAATACACATCGAAGCCGACGTTCACCCCGCCGACGGTTCGGCACTCCGCCTCGATGCCAACGTGCGCGAGTCCTGGGTCTCCCGTGTCGTATCTGAAGACGACACTTCTCCGCTCAATGTCCGCATTGTGCGCGGGCTCTTCAAGCTCGCCGAGATCCCCGGCCAGTCCACCGTCAAGGTCAGCGTCAAAGGCGAATAACCCACCCACCGCGAGACGAATTAGAGCATTTGACGGGCTTGAATGTCGTGCCGTTCACCTGTCCACCGGGACCGTCCGATAGATAGAAAGCCACACATGAATTAAATCTTGTAATCGCCCGGCTGACTGTTACGATTCCGCGCCATCAAGGCAGTTGCCTTTGGAGGGGATCGTGACCGGAGTTCGTCGGATGGTTGGTACAGGGTTCGCAATCGCCATGATTGCGGCGTCGCTGCCGTTGGCAGCGTGCGGTGGTGGAGGGGATGACGACGGAGGAGCCGGGGATCTCTCGGGCATTGTCGATCAGCGGCCCACGGAGTCCGTCGCCAAGCCCGAGGTAGTCATCGAAGTGAAGGAATCTTCGTTCGCGCCGTCTACGGTGACCGTGAAGCCCGGCACGAAAGTCATCTGGAAGTGGGCCTCAACGACGGCCTGCGCCATTCAATACGCCGGCAACACTGGCCCGGAGCAGACCTCCGGCACCTACGAGCGCGTCTTCGACCAGACCGGCTCGAGCTTCACCTATCAGTGCGCGAATAACAACGCCATGACAGGGAAGATCGTTATCGAGTGAGGTTGCGGCCCCGCAGGAAGCTCGACGGCTCGCCTGGCGACCCCTAAACAAGGTCCCGGCGAGCCTCCTCGAACTCCACCTGCCCGCCCGCTCGTTCGAGCGCCCGGGCGAAGTCCCGGGCACGCCCGGCCTCCATCGCCTCGGCCAGGGTGGGGTTCGCGCCCTTCTTCGCTGCGTCGGAAAGCTCCTTAGCTTCTCTCAGGCCGAGGTCCAGGTACGTTCGGATCTCCTTGATAACGGCAATCTGGTTCCTACCGCTGTCCAACAGCCGCAGTGCGACCTGGTCGGCAGTCAGGATCCGCACCTCCTCCCGCCGACGCGCAGCTTCGCCCGGCGTCAACACCTTGCGGGCCGTTCCTCCATCCTGCGCCGGCCGCGGCCGCAGAGACACGGACCGCGGTTGGTTGTCCGCGGGCACCATCCAGGCCATCGCCACTGCAAGGACAACCCCCACGGCGATCATCAGGACGGTCGCGTCGAACCCGCCGCGGTCACGGCCGACCTCAAGACCGCGCGCTTCAAGGTGGCCACGGTCG
>CALMIW010000525.1 GCA_937864275.1 uncultured Dehalococcoidia bacterium | reverse complement strand
GTGCGGCGCCGGCAGGCTGCCGATTGTGATCTCCTTGAGCCGGTCGACATCGCCAGCCGCGAAGACCCGGCACGCATCCGAAATCACCCGTCCCATGTTGCGCGGGCCGTGCGTCAGCGGCGCCGGGTTCCCTTCCTGCTGGATGAAGTGCGTCGTGTTCCAGTCGCCGGAAGGCACGGCCCAGTCGAACGTCACGTTCAGCGGAGTCTCGTGCGCCACGACTTCGTCCGCCGCCCGCTCGGGAATCGCGATGCGCGGCGTGGCCAGCGGCCCGGCGCCGTCCGGCGCGCAGCCGAGCAGGAATACCAGCATCCAGCCGTCGAGCAGCCTCCCGCCCGTGCTGGCGTCGTCCACCTCGAAGTTGAAGCGCACGAGCGCGTGACCCTTCGAGGTTCCGCCCACTTCGCTGATGTGCGACCGCACGCGCCCACGCCCGGCCTGCGGGACTGGAGCGGAGTACTTCGCACCGCCGGAGCCCCAGCGCCCGACCTTCTGCCAGTTGGCATAACCGCCAATCAACTGGTCCATCACCTCGTCGCGGTTCCGCGCCAGCAGGGCGCCGTTGAACGGCACCATCGGATGGCCCGGCGCGTCCGAGGCCTTCATCAGCCGGGGAACGTCCGCCGCCTCCCGGATGGAACAGCCCGTCGCCCGCGATAGCAACTGCGAGGTCTCCCACGTCCACTCGAATTCGTAATCGGAGAACGCCGTCCCCGCGATCCCCGACGGCACCTTCAAGTCGCCCATTTCAACTCCCAACCTCTCCTGAACGGCGAATCCCGAGTCCGAAATCCGAAATCCCGGACCGAAATCCTAGACGGGGTACTCCTTCACGATTGCCTTCGCGATCACCGTCTTCTGAATGTCGCTCGTCCCCTCCGCGATGATCATCAGGGGCGCGTCGCGGTAATACCGCTCCAGTGGCAGTTCCTTGCTGTAGCCGACGCCGCCGTGGATCCGCAGAGCGTCCAGCGCGCACTCGTTCGCGATCTCTGTCGCGTACAGCTTGGCGATGCCCGCGTCGAGGTCGCTGCGCGCGCCCGAGTCCTTCTTCCGCGCGGCGTCCAGGGTCAGCAGCCGGGCCGCCCGGATCTTCACCAGCATCTCTGCCAGCCGCAGTTGCTGCGCCTGGTGCTCGAAGATCGGCTTGCCGAATGCCTCCCGCTTCTGGGCGTAGCGGATGCTGTCGTCGAATGCGGCCTGCGCTACGCCAACGCCTCGTGCCGCGACGTTGATCCGGCCCACTTCCAGCGCGCTCATGATGTGCTGGAATCCGCTGCCTTCCTTGCCCCCGAGCAGCTGCGTCGCCGGCACGCGGCAGTCGTCGAAGGTCAGTTCCGTCGTTTCGACACCCTTGTAGCCGAGCTTCTCCAGGCGCCGGCCCGGCGTGAAACCCGGGGTCCCTGCGTCCACCAGGAATGCCGAAATACCCTTGTGGCGCGGGTTCGTCGTCGGGTCCGTCTTCGTCATCGCCAGGTACACGCCGGCCCGGTGCCCGTTCGTCACCCACATCTTCTGGCCGTTGATGACGTAGTCGTCGCCGTCGCGGCGCGCCGTGGTCTTGATCGCCTGGGCGTCGGAGCCCGCGTCCGGCTCGGTGATCGTCAGGGCGCAGCGGATCTCCGGCTCCACCAGCCGCGGCAGGTACTTGTTCTTCTGCTCTTCGGTCCCGTACTCGCTGATCGCGTAGCCAACCAGGACGTGCGTGTTGATGATGCCCGCGAGGCTCATCCAGCCGCGCGCGAGCTCCATGCAGACGCCCGCGTAGCACTCGAACGAAAGGTCCAGCCCGCCGTATGCCTCCGGGATCTTTATCCCGAACAGCCCCATCTCCGACATGCCCTTCAGCAGCGGCTCGGGGAACTCGTCGGCGTGCTCGAACTCGCTCGCGACGGGCTTCACCTCCCGGTCCACCCACGCGCCAACGTTGTTGACGATGTCCTGGGCGATGGGGTCGGCGATATCGGCTGCGTAGTCTCGTGCCATTCGGTTTTTCCTGGAGAGAAGTGTGCGCGCCAGTATCGCCCAGCCGCTGGATACGGACGAAGGAGCCTGCTCACCTCGGTGGCACGCCGCCGCATCCGTCGTGGAACAAAGCTCGCCACCGGTGAACGCACCCTCACGTTTACGTGAAGGACCGGGATGGTTAGTATGGGACTAACAGAAACGGCTCCTGCCGTGACGAGGGAACCATGGCTCAGCGCGGTCCTGCGGGTCCCGGCTCAGGCGGAAAGCCCTCGTTCCGCGCGGCCCTTGTCGTCTTCCAGAACCGTAACTACCGCTATCTCTGGACCTCGTCGCTCTTCTCGTTTACCGGCATGCAGATGCAGCAGGTCGCTCGCGCCCTGCTGGCCTGGGAACTGACCAAGTCCTACGGCGCGGTCGGCCTCATCTCTCTCTCCTTCGGGTTGCCGATGCTCTTCTTCTCGCTGATCGGCGGCTCGCTTGCCGACCGGTTCGAGAAGCGCAATCTGACGATGGCTTCGCAGGCTGCTACAGCGTTCTTCGCTGTCGCCACCGCCGCCATGCTCGTGACCGACACCATCACCATCCCCTGGCTGTTCGCGCTGGGAGTTGGCGGCGGCACGGCAATGGCCCTCGGCATGCCGGCGCGCAGCCCTCTGATGGCCCAGGTGGTCGGCCCTGAGAACGTGATGAGCGCGATGGCGATGTCCAACGCGGCGATGAACGCGACGCGTCTCTTCGGCCCCGCGCTCGCCGGCGTCATGGTCGCCACCTGGAATTTGGAGTCCGTCTACTTCCTCCAGTCTGCCCTCAGCGTGATCTCGGCAGTCATCCTCCTCGCCGTGCCCACCGGGCTTGGTGGGCTTGCACTCGTCCAGCGCGGCAGCATGTTCCGCGAGATCGGCAACGGCCTCGCCTACGTCGCGAGAGACTCGCGCCTGCGCCAGCTGAACATCTCCATGTTCGCTGTCAGCTTCTTTGCCATGCCCTACGTCATGCTCCTCGCTGGTTTCGTCCACGAGGATCTGAACAAGGGCGACGCCGAGTTTGGGTTCCTCCAGTCGGTCTCAGGCGTTGGGGCGCTCGTCGGCTCGCTCGGGGTCGCCACGCTCACCCAGTTCGACCGCAAGACGCTTGTGCAATGGATCGCTGGAATCATCGGGGGGTTGGGCCTCGTCGCCCTCGCGATCTTCTCCCGTTCCTTCGGCTATACCGGGGCTATCGGCGCCACCCTCGTGCTCGGCCTCGCCCTCACCGCCTACCAGACGCTCAACAGCACGCTGATGATGGAAGCGGCGAAACCGGAGTTCTACGGCCGCGTCATGAGCATCAACATGCTCAGTTTCAGCGCCATGCCGCTCATGGCCTTCCCGCTCGGCAAGATCGCCGACCACGTCGGCGTCACCAACATGTTTATCGCCCAGGGCGCAATCGTCGTCGGAATCATGCTGGTGATTTCGCTCTTGAACCCCGGGCACACCTTCGGACGTGCCCCCGTTTCGGAGCGTCCCCAGTTCGGGCCTCGCCCCGCCGGCCACCCGCCGGCGAACGAACCACTCGAAGTCCCTGCTGGCGGCAAGTAGCTGCGCCTCGTTTAGTCCAGCACAGAAAGAGGCCGGCCCAATTGGGCCGGCCTCTTCGTTGCGCTTCGTTTCGGAAGAGCGGCTATTCCAGCGTCATCATGCCTTCGCGCGGCGCGCCGACGAGGATCGCCATGTTGCCGTCCGGCTGCCGGTTCTCGTACATCAGCTGGTGGCACTCCCCGGTCTCTTCGAACTTGAAGGTCCGCGAGAGGCACGGGTCGACCTTGCCGTCGAGGACGAGCTGGTTGAACCCGTTCGCCTGGTCGTCGTTCGCGAAGTGCGAGCCCTGCAGGCGCTTCTGGCGCATCCACAGGTAGCGCAGGTCCACGTCCGCGTTGTACCCGGAAGTCCCCGCGCAGATGACGACCATCCCGCCCGTGTCACAGATGAACTGCGACGTTGGCACGGTGTCCTGTCCCGGGTGTTCGAAGACGATCCGCGGGTTCCGGCGCTCACCGAGGATGTCCCAGATCGCCTTGCCGAAGGCGCGGGCGCCCGCCGTGAACTTCGCCGTCCGCTCGTTGTCTTCCCAGTCCGGCAGCCGGCCCCAGTGGTCGAACTGCTTCCGGTTGATGCAGCCGACCGCGCCGAGCTTCATGCAGAACTCGTACTTGCGCTCGCTCGAGACGACGGCGATCGCCTTCGCTCCCACCGATGCGCACAGCTGGATCGCCATCGAGCCCAGCCCGCCGGCGCCGCCCCAAATGAGGACGACGTCGTTCTCGCGCACGGTGTGCGGGGGCCAGCCGAAGAGCATCCGGTACGCCGTCGATCCGACGAGCGTCGGCGCTGCGGCCGCTTCCCAGCTCAGGTGAGCCGCCTTCGGCATGCATTGGTGCGCCTGCACCTTCGTGAACTGCGCGAACGAACCCCACGTCGTCTCGTAGCCCCAGATCTTGAACGACGGGCTGTACATCGGGTCTTCGCCGGAGAGCACTTCCGGGGCGTGGACATCCCAGGTGCCGCAGTGGATCACCACTTCGTCGCCGACTTTCACATTCGTGACGTTCGCACCCGTCAGCCAGACGATGCCAGAGGCGTCCGAGCCGCCGATGTGGTGGTCCCACTGCTCGCCCTGCTTCTGCCGCGCGGCGATCACGTCGACCGGCGTGCCGAGGCCCGCCCAGACGTTGTTGTAGTTCACGCCAGCGGCCATGACGTAGACGAGGACGTCGTCTGGCCCGATTTCGGGCGTATCGACGACCTCGGGCTGGAACGCCTCCGTCGGCTGGCCGTAGCGGGACTGGCGGATGACCTGGGCGTGCATCTTCGCCGGGACGTGGCCCAGTGGCGGCGCCTCCCCGATCGAGTAGAGGTCCTTCAAGGTGTCAGTCGGCAAGTACGGGCTCCTCGGGCGCCGGGGCGTCCCTTCGCGATTCGCGCGACGCGCGTAGTTAGCCGCATGTTACCGCAGCGCTATCGGCCCGGGGAAGTAACCGGACGTTGAGCCATAGCCGGATGCTATGGGTTCGCCACTCGAACTTCCCCGGCCCCCTGCGCGCTTCTATAACAGGCGTCCACCACCTCGTGCGCTCGCAGCGCGGTCCGAAAGTCCGGGAAAGCCGGACGCCCCTCATGCACGCATCGCAGGAACGCGAGGTCCTCGTACACCCCGGGCCGCGCCAGGTTCGCTTCTTCGCCTTCCAGCCCCGCCAGCGCGCAGTACCGCTCGAACACGTCGTCGGCGCTCATCTCCTTGATCTCGCCGTTGCGCCCCTGGTAGCGGATCGGCCCGATGAAGTCGTGGTCTGTCGCGAAGTAGCCGCCCTCGAAGAACACCTCCAGGTGCCGGGTCGAACCGCGGTCGTCGAGCTGGTGCCAGATCGACGTCAGCGACGTCTGATGGCCGCCCTCGTGCTGGAACGTCACCATCGCCACGTCCTCCACCCCCGCGTGGCCGGAAGTGACCCGTGTGTGGCAGCGTACCGCCTCGATGTCTCCGAACAGCCAGCGGAAGAGGTCGACGTCGTGGATCGAATGTTCGATGAGCGTCCCGCCCCCGGCTCGCTCGAAGCTTCCTCGCCAGGCGCTCGCATAGTGCCCCCGGGTCGGAAAGAACTGGTCGTCTCGCAGGTGGGCGGAGAGGAACGGCCCCAGGTCGAGCGCCGACATCATCCCCTTCAGCACGGTGAATACCGGCGAGTACCGCAGGACCAGGCCCACCTGGTTGACCACCCCCGCCCGCTCAACCGCTTCCACCATCGTGCGCACCTCGTCGAGCGTCTTGGCCAGCGGCTTCTCGCAGAACACGTTTAGCCCGCGCCGCGCGGCTTCGAGGACGAGCGCCGGGTGCTCTGCGGTTTCCGTGCAGATATAGACGGAGTTCAGGCCGGCCCGCGCGAATCCCGCGCTCGCGTCGCTCGCCACCGTCTTCGCGCCCGTCAGGGCCGCGAACGCCTCGGCCCGCGAAACCTCCCGATCGCACACCGCGGCGTATTCGCCGGGGACCAGTTCAGAACGCAACGAGCCTCGCAGGTTGCGGGAATGGAATCGGCCAATGAAGCCGCAGCCGATGAGGCCGATAACGGGTTGGGGCACGGTGCGCTCCCGGTCGGGGGGATTTGGCGGGCTTTTACCGGGGGGCTTCCCCGCCGATGGCGAATGCTTCCCGGCACGCTCCCATACTCGGAAACGAGGCCGCCCGCGGAAGAGATCACCTGGGGGCGCAAGTGAGTCTTCCGCAGGCGGCCCCATACAGCAGACAGGCTCCCGCCCCCCGCGGGAGCCTGTTTTGTTGTGACGCCCGTTAGCTTTTGTCCGGCCAACCACCCCGTGCTATAGTCAGCGCCGTCCCTTTAGGGACGAATTTCACAAACGGTCCCGGCGTGCTTTACGAATACGGCCACATCGGCATCCTCGTCATCATCGCGCTGATCTTTCCGCTCGGTGCTCTCGTCACGTCCTGGGCATTCCAGTACATAAGAGTCCGCCCCCCGAGCAAGCCCGATGCCGTCCGCGACGATATCTACGAGTGCGGCCTCCGCACCGAGGGGCCCAGCCTCGTCCAGTTCAACTTCCGCTATTACTACATCGCCCTCCTCTTCGTCCTCCTGGATGTCGAACTCGTCTTTCTCTTCCCCTGGGCGCTCGTCTTCGATCAGGTCGGCTGGGCCGGCTATATGAAGGGCATCCTCTTCATCGGGACCTTCGTCATCGGTGGTGTCTACGCATGGCGGAAGCGCGCGCTGGAGTGGAAGCTGTGACGCACCAACTAACCGGCGCCGAAGCCGCCGCCCTCGCCGAAGCCGCCGTCCCCGGTTCGGTCGCAAAGACCACCGAGACCGCCTGCTACCTCAAGCCCGAACACCTGGTCGCCACCTTCGAGGCGCTCAAGACGTCGCCCGATGCCGACCTCGTCCATCTCACCAACACCTGCGGCGTCGACTTCTGGGACCACCTCGAGGTCGTCTACCACATCCAGTCGTTCGTGAAGAACCACATCGCCCTCTACAAGGTCGAAGTCTGGGACCGCGAAAAGCCGGAAGTGCCAAGCGTCGTCCCCGTCTACCATGGCGCCTGGATGCAGGAGAACGAGACGTACGACCTCTACGGCATCAGGTTCACCGGCCACCCGAACCTCTACCGCATCCTCCTCTGGGAAGGCTATCCCGGCTGGCCCCTGCGCAAGGACTTCCTCTCGATGCCCGGCGGCCTCCAGCCAGGCCTCGGCGAATTCGCCGGCGTGGCCCGCCGCCAGGAACCTCCGATGAAGGTGCTCGAATGACTGACGTCATCAAGTCCGAGCCGTTCATCCTCAATATCGGGCCTCAGCACCCCTCCACCCACGGCGTGTTCCGAATCAAGGCCACCGTCGACGGCGAGAAGGTCCTCGATGCCGAGATGGTGATGGGCTACCTCCATCGCTCGATGGAAAAGCTCGCCGAAGAGCGCACCTACACCCAGAACATCCCCTTCACCGACCGCACCGACTACCTCAGCAGCATGTCCAACAACCTGGGCTATGTTCTGGCGGTCGAGAAGCTGGCCGAAATCGCCGTCCCCGCTCGCGGCGATGCGATCCGCGTCATCATGGCCGAACTCCAGCGCCTCGCCAGTCACTGCATGGCCGTTGGTGCCTTCGCCAACGACACCGGCGCCTGGCAGACCCCCGTCATGTGGTGCTTCCGCGAGCGCGAAAAGATCCTCGACATCTTCGAAGTCACCTCCGGCGCCCGCCTCACCTGTAACTACATGCGCATCGGCGGGGTCGCCTTCGACCTCCGCCCCCAGTTCGAGCCCATGGTCCGGAAGATCCTCCAGGAATTCCCGCCCTTCATCGAACAGATGGAAGAACTCCTTTCCGGGAACGAGATCTTCATCAGCCGCACCCGCGGCGTCGGCGTCCTCTCCCCCGAAATGGCGACGAACGCCAGCCTCTCCGGCCCCATGCTCCGCGGTAGCGGCATCGCCTGGGACCTGCGCAAAGCCGACCCCTACTGCGGCTACGAGCAGTACGACTTCGATATCCCGATCGGCTACCAGGGCGACTCCTTCGACCGCTTCATCGTCCGGCTCGAGGAGATGCGCCAGAGCCTCAAGATCATCCAGCAGGCGCTCGATGGGCTGCCTTCAGGCCCCCACTCGACCCAGGTGCCGCTGGCGCTCCGCCCGCCCAAGGGCGAGGCCTACGCCCGTATCGAAAGCCCCCGCGGCGAACTCGGCTACTACCTGGTGAGCGACGAAGGCCCTTCGCCCTACCGCTTCCACATTCGCCCGCCATCCTTTATCAATCTCTCCGCGCTCCGTGAAATGACCGTCGGTGGCACCCTCGCCGATGCCATCGTCGTCCTCGGTTCGATCGACATCGTCGTGGGGGAGATTGACCGCTGATGGCTGCAACCTTCCTCGCCAGCGATAACTGGTACGACCTGCGCGACCTCGCCAACCTCTCCGACGCGATCCTGGAGGGTGCCGACAAGATCCTTCCTTTCGGCGTGGTCTACGTGCTGGCCGCTCTCATCGGCTTCGTCGCCAGCTTCCTCATCTTCGTCCTCCCTTCGCAGCTCTACGTCGGCGTCTACGGCGAACGCAAGATCATCGGCCGCATGCAGTCCCGCTACGGTCCGAACCGCGTCGGTCCATTCGGCCTCCTCCAACCGGTCGCCGACGCCCTCAAGCTGCTCACCAAGGAAGCCCTCACCCCCACCAGGTCCGACCGGGTCGTGATGTACATCGCGCCGATCCTCTTCGTGGCCCCGGCCGTCCTCCTCTTCGCCGTCATTCCCTTCGGCCCCCGCATGGTCTTCGCCGATGTGCCGGTGAGCCTCCTCTACTTCATGGCAATCACCTCGCTCCCCGTCATCTCGATGTTCATGGCGGGTTGGAGCGCCAACAACAAGTACTCGCTCTTCGGTGCCATGCGCGTCGTCGCCATGGCCATCAGCTACGAAGTACCCCTCGTAACGGCGCTGCTCGCAGCCGTCATCATCACCAGCAATCCGGTCTCGAACGGCCTCTCGCTCCAGGGCATGGTCCTCTGGGCCGACGAGTTCAAGATCTGGGTCGCCTTCGTCTCGCCGCTCGCCTTCGTGATCTACTTCATCTGCGTCAGCGCCGAGTTGAACCGCACGCCGACCGACATCGCCGAGGCGGAGTCGGAAATCGTCGCCGGCTACCTCACCGAGTACTCCGGCATGAAGTGGGGCCTCTTCTACGGCATGGACATCGGCTACGCGCTCGCGGCATCGGCCTTCGCGGCGACGGTGTTCCTGGGCGGCTGGTCCATGTTCGGGCTGGATAAGTTCATCCCGCCCTGGCTCCTGCTCGTGGTGAAGACCCACCTCTTCTACATGCTCTTCATCTGGACGCGCGGCACGCTCCCGCGCCTCCGCATCGACCAGCTCATGGCGTTCGCGTGGAAGTTCATGCTTCCCGTGGCGCTCGCGAACCTGCTGCTCGTCGCCACGGAGCGCATGCTCTGGGTCGACGCCTTCGATTCGAAGCAGGCGATGCTCTACGTCTTCATGATCGTGAACATCGCCGCCGCCGTGGGCATCGTCTACGTCTGGGCCCGCTTCCTCGGGTACGACCCCGACAGCCAGCCGACGAAGGCCCGTCTCGTGAAGGAAGCCGGCGGCTACGTGCCCGTCGGCCGGGAGGTGCGGTGATGGAGGGCTCCGGACCCGTCATCGCGTTCTGGATGCTTGCCGCGGTCACGCTTGTCGCCGCTGGTGGCGTCCTCGTGTCGCGGAACCTGCTCCACGCGGTGCTGTTCCTCATCCTCGCCTTTATCGGCGTGGCCGGGCACTTCGTGCTCCTGTCGGCCGAG
>CALMIW010000524.1 GCA_937864275.1 uncultured Dehalococcoidia bacterium | reverse complement strand
GTTCGCCACTAACCCGAAGGTTCGTACGACTTGCATGCCTAATACATTCCGCCAGCGTTTGTCCTGAGCCAGGATCAAACTCTCCGAAAAAAACAAAACTCAACCAGTCCGAAGACTGGATCATTCCGTTATAACGGGTTCCCAGACGTTCTCTTTCGTCCGCTATCCAGTTGTTAAAGTGCGTCGGCCCTTCGCAAGGCCCGAACGAGAAGATTAAACGTCTCGCACGGTAGCTGTCAACTGCCGCTTTCCGCTCCGCGTCAGCCCCTGCTCTGTCCTTGCTGAGGGGGATACTCACCGTACACGACTGCGCGCTTGCCGCAACCCCCTCCGGCAAGTTTCTTCACGCTTTGCCCTTCCCCTCGGGGCGGCCCCGTTCGACCCATTTCGCCTTCTGTTCGCGGCGGACGCGTTCATCGACCGCCTGGTAGCGGCCGAGGTAGTCGGTCGCGAAGTCGTCGTACCGGCCGGCGCCGATGGCTTCCCGCATCGTCTCGGTGAGGCGGACCAGGTAGCGAATGTTATGGATGGTCGCGAGTCTGTATCCGAGGATTTCGTCGTTGCGGAAGAGGTGGTGGATGTAGGCCATGGAGTACCGGGAACACATCATGCAGTCGCAGCCGGGCTCGACTGGCGCCGGGTCTTCGCGGAAGCGGGCGTTGCGGATGTTCGCCCTGCCGGCATCGGTGAAGAGGGTGCCGTTGCGGGCGAGGCGGGTTGCCAACACGCAATCGAACATATCAACTCCCCGGCCGACGGCGTTGACCAGGTCTTCCGGGCTGCCGACGCCCATGAGGTAGCGTGGCTTCTCAACCGGGAGCTGGCGGGTAACGACCTCGGTCATCGCCCACATCGAATCTTTCGATTCGCCAACCGAGAGGCCGCCGATGCTGTAGCCGGGGGCGTCCATCTCGGCGGCCGCGCGGGCGTGCATTTCGCGCAGGTCCTGGTGGATCCCGCCCTGGATGATGGCGAAGGTGGCCAGCCCGGGCTTTGCCGTCCGGCAGCGTTCGAACCAGCGCAGCGTCCGCTCGACGGCGTCTTTCGCCGCGCGGTAGTCGGATTCCCCGGGGAGGACGTGGTCCAGCGGCATGGCGATGTCCACGCCAAGCGCGGCCTGGACTTCCATGGCGAGCTCGGGCGTGTAGAAGTGCTCCGAGCCATCGATGTGGGAGCGGAAGCGCACGCCTTCCTCGGTCACCTTCCGCAGCCCGGCGAGCGAGAAGACCTGGAAGCCGCCGCTGTCGGAGAGGATCGGCCCGGGCCAGTCCATGAACCTGTGGACGCCGCCCAGCCGCTGGATGAGTTCGTGTCCCGGGCGCAGGTAGAGGTGGTAGGCGTTGACGAGGAGGACGTCGGCGCCGGTGGCGCGCACCTCGTCCGGGCTGACAGTCTTCACCGTGGCGAGCGTCCCGACCGGCATGAAGGCCGGGGTCCGGATCTCGCCGTGGGCGGTGGTGATGAGTCCGGTGCGCGGCCCGACCGGGTCGTCGCCGCCTGCAGTCTTGCGGAATGCGAAGCTCACGGCCGCGCGGGCGCCAGCACGGTCTCGACCGCCCGCCGGATGATCTTGTCTTCAATGTCGGTGATGTTGCGCACGA
>CALMIW010000523.1 GCA_937864275.1 uncultured Dehalococcoidia bacterium | reverse complement strand
CATCGCCACCATCACCTATAACCGCCCCGAAGCGCTCAACGCTATCAACGGCGAGTTGCGGGCCGACCTCGACGCCTGCTGGGCGAGGTTCCGCGACGATGACGAGGCGTGGGTCGCCATCGTTACGGGGGCGGGCCGCGCGTTCAGCGCCGGCGCCGACCTTCGCGATGCGGCCCGCCCCCGCGGGACGACGCACTGGGAGACGCCGAGCCTCACCTCGCTGGAGAACGGCATCGAAATCTGGAAGCCGACGATCGCCGCGGTCAACGGCTACTGCCTGGGCTTCGCTTGCACCCTGGTGGCCGCCTGCGACTTCGTAATCGCGAGCGAGCGGGCCGAATTCGGCTTCCCGGAGGTGCGGATCGGAGTCCCCACGATCCAGGGCTCAATCCGGATGCCGCAGAAGGTTGGCTGGCAGAACGCCATGGAGCTCTTGCTCATCGGCGAGCGGGTCGATGCGCAGCGGGCGAAAGAGATGGGTCTCGCATGGAAGGTGGTCCCGCACGAGGCGCTGATGGACGAAGCCCGCGCGCTGGCCGAGCGCCTCTGCAAGTCGGCGCCGCTGGCGGTCCGGGCGACCAAGGAAGTGGCCTGGCGCGGCCAGCAGATGCCGTGGGTGGAGGCCGTCCGCTTTGGCGAAACAATGAGGCGCGTCGCCGGCGCCACCGACGACGCGAAGGAGGGCGGCGCCGCTGCGCGGGAGAAGCGCGCGCCGGACTGGCAGGCTCGGTAGTGGGGTATCATTGAGTCATGGTCGTCAGCTTCGCCACCTATGAACGTGTCGCTCTGGAGGATCCCGAAGAGCAGTGGGAGTTGTTCGGTGGACACCTTCGCAAGAAGCCATCCATGACGCAGGAACACAACACGGTGGCGTTCTGGCTGGGACACCTCATACAGAACCAGGTGGATCGGAAGGTCTACCAGGTGCGGGTGAACCAGAGCCGAACCAAGCGAGCAGATGCGAGCTACTTCATTCCAGACGTCGTCGTGATCCCGCGCGCGTTGATGCGCTCCTACGGCGAAAGCGGCCCAATCGAGTCGTACGAGCAGCCGTTGCCATTCGTCGCGGAAGTGTGGTCGCGAAGCACCGGCGACTATGACGTCGATGAGAAGTTCCCGGAATATCGACGGCGAGGCGACCAGGAGATCTGGCGCGTCCATCCCTACATGAGAGCGGTCACCGTGTGGCGCAGGCAGCCTGACGGTTCGTATTCCGAAACTGTCCACGAGCGGGGGACCGTGCCCATCGAGTCGCTGCCGGGAGTCGCCGTGAGCCTCGAAGATCTCTTCGCCGAGCTCCCGTAGTCCCGCCTAACGCAACGCGGCCAGGATGATGTCCCGCGCGATGGGGCCTGCTTCGATGGAACCCGACTGACCCTCGTCCAGGACGACGGCGGCGACCGCCCCCGGCTGGGCGGCCGGCGACATCGCGACGAAGAGCACGTGCTGTTGCGCGCCCACGTCTTCAGCAGTACCGGACTTGCCGGCGAAGTCGGTGTAGCCGGCGAGGGCGAACGCGGCTGACGCCGTCCCGCGCGCGCTGGTGACGAGCCGCAGCCCGCTCATCAGGTGGTTCCACTGCGCGTCGTCGAGCGGCAGATCACCCTTCGGCGTGCTCGTCTCACTGGCGAGGACCGTCGGTGTGCGCAGCTGCCGGGCGACGAAGGTGGAGTACGCGTTCGCCAGCTGGAGCGGCGTGATGAGCAGGTCGCCCTGCCCGATGCCGAGGTTCACCTCGTCGCCGGGATACCAGGGCTGGCCTGTCTTCGCGCGTTTCTGCTGGGCGTCCGGGACAAGGCCGTCTTCCTCCGCCAGGCCGACTACGCCACTCGCGGACCCGAAGCCGAAGAGACGCGCGGTCTGGGAGAGAGCGCCATCGGTGTCGTTGTAGAGCGTCAGGGCGATCTCGTAGAAGACCGGATTGCACGAGCGCATGAGGCCCTCGGCGATCGTGAGCTGTCCCTGTGCGCCTCCCCGGTGGCGGGGGGGCGGAGCGACGCCCGCCCAGATGGGGCCGCCCGCGAGCCGGTCGGTAACCTTGTAGCCGCCGTACAGCAGCCCGGCGGCGCCGGTAACGAGCTTGAAGGTGGACCCCGCCGAATAGAGCCCGGTGGTCGCGCGGTTCGCGAGCGGTCCGCCCGGAGCCGCCGTGATCGCCGCCAGCGCGGCGCCGTCGTTGCGTTCGAATGCGTCGGGGTCGAACGACGGCGAGCTGTTCAAAGCGAGAATCCCGTTGGTCACCGGGTCGATGACGACGGCGGCGCCGGAGCGAGTCCCGAGGCGTGCGTAGGCAGTCCTGAGGGCGTCCGCGTCGAGCGTCGTCTGGACATCGGCCCCCTGGACGAACGCCTGGTTCTTCACGACCTGGGCCACCTCTCCGGAGGTTTCGATGAGGCGCAACTCGGCGCCGATGGTCCCGGCGAGCGTCTTCTCCTGCGATGCTTCGAGGCCGGTCGCGCCAACGCGGTCTCCTATCCGGACGCCGCTGCCGCGCTTCGCGGCGAGTTCTTCGGCGGTGAGTTCCCGGGTATAGCCGACGACGTGGGCGGCGGCCGCCCCCAGCGGGTGGACGCGCTGGGATTCGAAGTAGAGGACCACGCCGGGAATTGCGCGCAAGGCCGTCGAGGCTTCGCTCTTCTCCGCCGGGATCTCGCCGACGCGGACGCGCTGGCTCTGTCCGGCGGCGCTCCCGAAAGCCGCATCGATCTGCGCTTCGGTGAAGCCGAACTCCACCAGCGCGGTCTTCAGGGCTGCCTGGTCCTTCACGAGGCTGCGGTTCAGCCCCACGAAGCGCAGGTCGATGGTAGCTGCCAGGACGTCGCCGTTGCGGTCCAGGATGCGGCCGCGAATGGGCCGCTGGATGATGCTGCGGAACTCCCTGCCGTTGCGCAGTTCGGGATGGATGGCTTCGGGCGTCCATTCGACCGCCCATCCCGAAGGGGTTTGGGAGAGGTTAAGCGCTGTGGTGTATTCGATATCCCCGAAATAGGCTGTAGACAGCCGGACAGCGAGTGCAACCGTGCCTGCGGAGGCCGTTTGCACCGTCGCCGTCAGCGAAACCTGCGTCAGTTCGGTCGAGAACAGCCGGTAAGTTTCTGCGAACACTTCCGGCGGATATTGACGCTGAGCGGCGGGCGAAAGGAGCAGGTAGAGCGCGTCCGGGTCGTCGAGCGTCCACGCCTTCGCGAATGCCGAAGCCGTCGCTCCTGGCGAGCCGGGAGTCTCATCGACCGAAGGGGCAGTGTCCTGTTCGTCCCCTCCGCCGGAGAGCAGGCAGTTCGCACCCGAATATGCGCCGCCGAGCACCAGCCCAATGAACGCCGCAAGAAGAAACACCGACCGAACGCCCATTCTCCACCGCTTCGGCCACCCCGCGATGGCGATTGTAGCAGCGCTGGCGGCGTTCGCGGCGTTCCTTTCCGTTGCCTGTGGGAATGATGGGGAGCCGTCCGCCACCGCGACTGCCGGGCCCAGCAGCACCGACGGACCCGGCCCCACCGTGGTGCGTCCCGAGAGCGCCGGCGATCCCCGGA
Source organism: uncultured Dehalococcoidia bacterium (assembly GCA_937864275.1). Taxonomy (GTDB): domain Bacteria; phylum Chloroflexota; class Dehalococcoidia; order Tepidiformales; family Tepidiformaceae; genus Amarobacter. The sequence continues at coordinate 4,578 of CALMIW010000523.1, read as the reverse complement.
ACACGATGCTGGGGTTCAGTTCGTTGCCGGCGGAACGGACGAGCGATTCATACATCCAGGCGTTTGCGACCGCGGCCCAGTACGCCGATGCCGTCCTCGTGCAGCGCACGCCGCCGTGGGAGGACTTCATGGCCGGCGGCCAGGTCTCCAAGCAGACGGCGGACACGACCCGTCTGGAGACGGAGCTCCTGGACCAGTACGCCAACCTGAAGCTCTTCTACGCGATCGACCCGACCGACGGCGTGGTCCAGCGAAGCCGCGCGGCGAATCTCCCGCCATCGATCGACCCGGCGGCTGGCTTCACCGACGGGCGCGTCCGCGATGCGTTCATCGCCTACGCGGCGTACGTGGCCAAGAACTACCAGCCCGACTACCTCGGCCTCGGAGTCGAGGTGAACATGACCTTCGAGCGGGCGCCAGAGCAGTTCGAGGCGTTCGTCACGCTCTATGCCGAGGCGTATGACGTGGTGAAGGGCAACAGCCCCAGGACGAAGGTGTTCCCGACGTTCCAGTTGGAGGACCTCGAGGGCGCCTTCGGCGTCGTCCACCCTCCTCGCTGGGAGATCTTCCAGCGGTTCGCGGGCCGGATGGACCTCCTCGCGGTCAGCACCTACCCGTTCCTCGGCGAAGCGCGCAGCGCGGCCGACGTCCGCCCGGACTACTACTCCCAGCTCAAGACGCACTGGGACGGCGAGATCATGATCTCCGAGACGGGATACGCCTCGGCGCCGGTCGAGGGCCGGGTGACGGTTGGCACCGAAACGGACCAGCAGGCGTATGTCGAACGCCTGCTGCGCGAGGCCAACGAACTGGGCTTCAGCATGGTCGTCTGGTTCGCGGCGCTCGATCCGGCCTTCGCCAGTTCCGGCGCGACCGTGGTGTTCAAGGATATCGGCCTGCGGAAGAGCGACGGCTCGAACAAGCTCGCCTGGGCGACGTGGGAAGAGTGGGTCCGCCGGCCCCTGAAGACCGACTGACGCCGCGCGATCACCGCCCGCTGAGAGTCGCAGTGATGGCCGGCCTCGGGGCGCTCGCCCCCCGGCGCTCGACGCACCGTTCGCGGTCACGCCGATCGAGGGCATTACCGCCGGGCTACTTGGCGGGCGGTCGCCGCTCACGTAGCGTAGTGCCGTGGGAAGTGCGTTTAAGGTCGGGCGGGTCTTCGGCATCGTCATCGAAATCCACCCGTCGTGGCTGCTGATCCTCGCGTTCCTTTCCTGGTCGCTGAGCGACGGCCTGTTCCCCAGCCAGTACAAGTCCTGGAGCACGGCGGCCTACTGGGCGACGGGCATCACCGCGGCTGTCCTCCTCTTCGTCACGGTGCTGATTCACGAACTTGCCCACGCCCTTGTCGCGAAGCACCGCGGGCTCGACGTGCCGCGGATCACGTTGTTCATCTTCGGGGGCGTTTCGCACCTGGAACGCCAGCCATCCTCGGCGGGCGAGGAGTTCCAGATTGCCGCCGCGGGACCGGCGACCAGCCTGGTCATCTCGGCGCTCACCGGCATCGCCGGGCTACTCGCCCGCGGCATGCTCGAGCAGATCGAGGCGATCTGCTTCTACCTCGCGTTCGTCAATCTCGCGCTCGCGGTCTTCAACATCCTCCCGGGCTTTCCGCTCGATGGCGGCCGGGTCCTCCGCTCGATTGCCTGGAAGCGCACCGGGAGCTTCCGCAAGGCGACCCGTATCGCCTCCAGTGTCGGGGAGATGTTTGGTTACGGCCTCATCATCGCCGGTTTCGTGGTGCTGCTCACCGGCGGGCTGCTCGACGGCCTCTGGCTGGCCTTCATCGGCTGGTTCCTGCTCGGCGCGGCTCGCAATGAAGCGGCGGGAACGCAACTGGAAGGCGTGCTGAGCCGGCTCTCGGCACGCCAGGTGATGCGCGAGGACTTCCGGAGCGTGACCCCGGGGACGCCGCTCCAGGAGATTGTCGACGACCTGATGGTGGGCCACGGGGAACGGGCCGTGATCGTCGCCAACGATGGCGGCGTCCTTGGCATCATCACGGTGAACGACATTCGCACGGTGCCGCGCGAGCAGTGGCCGAACGTGCCGGCCCAGCGCGTGATGACGCCACGCGAGAACGTGCTGACGGTCGACGCCGACCGGCCGGCGGTCGAGGTGCTGATGCTTCTCGGCGAGAAGGGGCTGAACCAGGTGCCGGTGATCGAAGACGGCCGGATGGTCGGACTGATCACCCGCCGGGAGATCCTCGAGCGGGTGCAACTCGCGGAGACGCTGCGCCCCGACGGGGGAACTGAAGACTCCCCCAACCCGGGAGGCGGCTAGCACGCGGGCAGTGGCTCGCGGCGTCGAATTTCGGCATCCATCTAACCTTCGCGACCGCTACCATAGCCAGCATGCCAGTAGACCAGTCCGCCCTCGATGCCGTCGCGCTTTCCCGCGCTGAATACGACCTCCTGGTCCAGCAGCTCGGACGCGAGCCCAACGAAGTCGAGCTCGGGATGTTCGGCTCGCTCTGGAGCGAGCACTGCGGCTACAAGAACAGCAAACCTCTCCTGAAGCTGTTCCCATCCGGCGGCGACCACATCCTCACCAAGGTGGGCGCGGAAAACGCGGGCGCCATCGACATCGGCGACGGCCTCTGCGTCGTGATGAAGGTCGAATCGCACAACCACCCTTCGGCTATCGAGCCGTACCAGGGCGCCGCGACCGGTGTCGGCGGCATCGTCCGCGACATCTTCGCGATGGGCGCCTACCCGATCGCCATCCTCGATTCCCTCCGCTTCGGCCCGCCGGACGACCCGCAGAACAAGTACCTGTTCGATGGCGTCGTCGGGGGCATCGGCGGCTATGGCAACTGCCTCGGCATCCCCACGGTTGGCGGCGAAGTCGTCTTCGCCGAGGCCTACAACGGCAACCCGCTCGTCAACGCGATGTGCGTGGGCGTGGCGGAGACGAAGAAGCTGTTGAGCGCGAAGGCGCAGGGTGAAGGCAACGTCCTGCTCCTTGCCGGGGCGGACACCGGCCGTGACGGGATCCACGGGGCCAGCGGGCTCGCCAGCCGTACGGACCCGGAGGCACGCTTCGAGGAGATGCGGCCGGCTGTCCAGGTGGGCAACCCGTTCATGGAGAAGCTGCTGATGGAGGCCTGCTACGAGCTCGCCTCGGAGCATGGCGACTGGATCGTCGGTTTGCAGGACCTCGGTGCCGCGGGGCTTACCAGCTCGGTCGTGGAATGCTGCGCCAAGGGCGGGGCCGGGGCGATCCTCGACCTGGACAACGTCCCTCGCCGGGAAGCCGGCATGACGCCCTACGAGGTCATGCTCAGCGAGAGCCAGGAGCGGATGCTGATCATCGCGAAGAAGGAGCACGTCGATGACGTCCGGGCGCTCTTCCACCACTGGGAGTTGCACTGCGAACCGGTCGGTGTCGTCACCGGCGGGCGCGACGTGGTCATCCGGGCGAACGGCGAAGAGGTCGCGCGTGCCGTTCGACATCGCGACCGAGCCGCCGCAGTACCGGCGCAACGGCGTCCGCCCCCAGGAGTTGACGGAACTCAACACGTTCGACCTTGCCTCGCTGCCGGATGTGTCGCCAGCCGATGCCACGCACACCCTGCTGCAACTGCTCGCCCGCCCGAACATCGCCTCCAAGCGGGGCGTCTTCCGGCGCTACGACCACCAGGTCCTGAACAATACCGTCGTCCCGCCCGGCGGCGATGCGGCCGTCATCCGCGTGCCGGGGACGGCCAAAGCGATCGCGATCTCGACGGACTGCAACGGCCGCCTCTGCTACCTGGACCCCTATGCCGGCGGTGCGATCGCCGTCGCCGAATCGGCGCGCAACGTGGTGTGCACCGGCGCGACGCCGGTCGCCATCACGGACTGCCTGAACTTCGGCAACCCGGAGAAGCTCGACGTGTATTACACGCTGGAGCACGCCGTCCGCGGCATCTCCGAAGCGTGCCTCGTGTTCGGGACGCCGGTGGTGAGCGGCAATGTGAGCCTCTACAACGAGACGGCCGGGCGCCCGGTCTACCCGACGCCGGTCATCGGCATGATCGGCATCCTCGAAGACGCATCGAAAGCGCTGCGCTCGGCGTTCGACAGCCCCGGGCGCTCCGTCTTCCTCCGCGGCGCCGGCCTCGAGCAGAGCCCGGAAACGCTCGCCGGGAGCGAGTACCTGGAAGCCGTCCACGGCAAGGTCGCCGGCCTCCCGCGCGTGAACCTGGAAGCCGAGCGCCGCTTGCACCAGCTCGTCCTGCGCGCGCACGCGGAGGGTCTGCTTGCCTCGGCCCACGACTGTTCCGATGGCGGTCTCGCGGTGGCACTCGCGGAGTGCGCGATCCTTGGCGACCAGGGCTTCGAAGGTTCCGTGGGCCACTCCGGCAGGCTCGATGCCGGCCTCTTCGGCGAGGGCCAGGGCCGCATCGTTGTGAGCCTCAAGGGTCCTGCGGAGACCCGGCTGGTCGAACTCGCCCAGGAACTCGGCGTGCCCGCTACCCAGGTCGGCGTTACCGTGCCGCTCGGGACCTTCGCCTTCGGGCCAATCGCCGCCAGCCTGGCGTCACTTCGCGAAGCCTACGAATCGCTGATCTGAGGTTGCGTCGCCCTT
>CALMIW010000522.1 GCA_937864275.1 uncultured Dehalococcoidia bacterium | reverse complement strand
CCGCCCCGGCTCCCCCCGCCCTCGCCCAGCGCACCCCGCCCCTGCGCCTGCCCATTTCCGGTCGCGCCCCCCCGGCCCCCCTCGCCATCCGCATCATGAACGACGTTCTCGGCGCCGGGATGTCGTCCCGCCTCTTCCGCGAAGTCCGCGAACGCCGCGGCCTCGCCTACTCGGTCGGCTCGGGCTACGGCTACCTCGCCGACGCCGGGGTCTTCACCATCTCTGCCGGCGTGAACCGCGACAAACTTCGCGAGACCATCAGCGTCTGCCTCGAAGAAACCGAGAGACTCGTCACCGAAACCGTCCCCGCCGAAGAGCTCCGCAAGGCAAAGGACCACAACATCGGCCGCTTCCGCCTCTCCCTCGAGACCGCGTTCTCGCTCGGCCAGCGTCACGGTGAACTGCTGCTCACCAAGGGCAAGATCGAAAGCATCGAACAGGTCGTCAGCCAGATCGAAGCGGTCACTGCCGACGAGGTGAAGGCCGTCGCCAACCGGGTCATCTCTCGCGGCAAGCTCCACTGCGCCGTCGTTGGCCCAGACCTGGACGACGCCGAAATCGAAGCCGCCATGGCCTGAGCGCCTGCTGGCTGGCGGAAGCCCCGCACGTTCCGGCGCTCGCTATCTGGGTCCCGGCGCCCTTGTGTCCCTGTCCCTACGCGAGGCAGCGCAACGGCTGGTTGCCGTTGTATACCAGCATCTCCGCGAACAGTTGCTGGTAGTCCAGCCCCTTCCCCCAGCGCTCGCCTCGCAACTCGGAATACGCCCGGTGCAGGTTCGGCACCAGCCGCTCCTTGTCATGCAGCGAATCGAACTTCCCGAGGTCGAGCCCCTGCGCGAGTTCCAGCGGCGGTGTCCCCGCGGCCATCCCGCGCCTCGCGGTCTCCTGGATGAACTGGAGGGACTCCCGCACGTCGCCGATCACCGATGGCCCGCACACGGGCCCGTGCCCCGGCACGATCGTCTCCGCGCCCAGCCCCTCGATGACATCCAGCGCCTCCAGCCAGCCGCCGACCGATCCGCCGAGTGCGAACGGCGTGCCGCCGTTGAAGATCACGTCGCCGCTGAACAGAAGCTTCCGCTCCGGGATCCA
>CALMIW010000521.1 GCA_937864275.1 uncultured Dehalococcoidia bacterium | reverse complement strand
GGAGCCTCCATGCCCACCACGATCCGCGACATCAACGCCAACACCATGACCTTCCGCGCGCGCTTCGCAGGCGATACCGGCGAGCCGGTCATCCTCCTCCACGGCTTCCCCGAAACCTCGCACATGTGGATCGAACTCCTTCCGAAGCTCGAAGCCGCGGGCTACCGCTGCATGGCGCCGGACCAGCGGGGCTACTCGCCCGGCGCCCGCCCGGAAGGCAAGGAGAACTACCGCTACCAGGACATCGCCGCCGACGTCGTCGCCCTCGCCGATTCCTGGGGCGTCGACAAGTTCCACCTCGTCGGTCACGACTGGGGCGCCGGCGCGGGTTGGGCGGCAGTCGCGCTCTACCCCGAGCGCATCGTTAGCTGGTCCGCACTCTCGGTGCCGCACGTCGGCGCCTTCGGACGCGCCATCCGCGAAGACGCCGACCAGGCCCAGCGGAGCACCTACATCACCTTCTTCCAGGAGCCAGGCGTCGCCGAAGCGGCGCTCTCGGCCAACGAGTTCGCCGGCCTGAAGAACGTCTGGAGCGCGAGCTCCGAGGAGGAGCGGGCCGAGTACCTCTCGGTGTTCACCCAGCCCGGTGCGCTCACCGGCGCCCTCAACTGGTACCGCGGCTCCGGCGGCATCCAGCCCGCTGACGAATTCGGAGACGTGCACACCCCGACGCTGCTCGTCTGGGGCAACCAGGACACCGCCATCGGCCGCGTGGGGGTCGAAAACGGCGCGAAGTTCATGAAAGGGCCGTACACGTTCGTCGAGCTCGACGCCGGCCACTGGCTGATCCAGGAGAAGTTCGAAGCCGTGAGCGACGCCACCCTCGCCCCCCTCCGCGCCACCCCGATGCGCTAGAACCAGCTCCCCGCCGAGCTCCGCCAGCGCCTCGTCCAGGTCCGGGACGTCCTTCACGTCGCGCATGATGCGCAGGAACAGCCCGACGTCCTGCGTCAGCTCCCAGACCTTCTCGATTTTGGGGCCCACCGGATTGGACGACTGAGGGCTGTCCGCGTACGTGCCGTAGAAGGCGAAATACGCCTGGTTGATCTTCCGGATGCTGAAACCGTTCGCATTCAGGTAGAGCCGCTTCTCCTCCATCTGCTGCTCGGCTTCGGACACCTTCCCCTGTTCCAGCAGGTCGTCCACAGCGAGCCGAAGCGCCCGCATCTCCGCGCTGAAGTCCACCGTCGGCGCGGGCCGGGCGGGCGCGCGACCGTCCTGGCCCTCCTCCAGCACGATCGGGTGGTTGTCCCGCACCACGTTCGCGATCTCGCGCCCGGCGATGCTCGCTGTCGTCTCGTTCAGCGTCTCCGCGTCTCCGCCGTTGCCCCACTGTTCGCCCAGCGGATAGAAGGCCAGGTAGTGGTGCACCCACTCGTGCGAGGCCGTTTCCAGGATCGAGTCGAACGCCCGGTCGTCGCGCACAATCGCCGGGTAGGCCGCCAGCCCGCCGATGGAAACGACGATCGAGACGGTGTCGTCGTCCGTGGTCTTCGCTTCGAGCCGTTCGATATCGCGCAGGGCCAGGTCGTTCTTCAGCAGCGTGTCACCCGAACGCTCGATCCGTTCCCGCGGAGACCGCACGAGCAGTTGCGGCGGGTTCGTCAGTTCGAAGTCCACCGGCGGCCAGGTGATGCGCACACTGTTGAACAGCGGCAGCCCGCGCTCCAGGCCCACCCCGTCGACCGCCTCATCGATGTACCGCTCCAGGAGACGCTCGACGTCGTTCTCGTAGGTCGCTCGCTCGTTCGTCAGCGCCTCGATCGCGTCGGCGTCCGGGGCCGCCGTCGCGTACAGCCCGCGAATCTCGCTGGTCAACTTGAAGTACTGCCTCAGCGCTGCCTCGCCGTCCGCCTCGCTCGGTTCCGGCCCGTTCCCCATGCGCGCGAACACATTGTCCAGCGGCGTGTTCGCTTCCCAGCGCCAGAGCTGGTCCTCGGCCGAGCCAACCGGCCCCTTCGGCCAGAACGCCGCGATACCGATCCCGAGCGTCGTCCCCGTCAGCGCCGCCGCCACCAGCAGGAGCGCCCAGGACGGCGGCTTCCAGGGCCGGTATTCGACTTCGCCCGCCGGGACAGCGCGGAACCTCACCCGATTAGCCTAACCGCCCGCCCGGAAAGGGTCGGGGATTACTCTGGTTTCGCCTTGAAGAGCCAGTGAAGGTCGTGCTCCTGGTTCATCTCCGGGAGGATCCCGACGATCTCCAGGCGCTCGTAGAGGGCCGCGCGGAACGCCTCGCGCTGGTCCGGCTCGCCATGCACCAGGTACACCACCCGCGGCTCCTTCGGCTGCGACTCGATCCAGCGGAAGAGCTCCTCGCGGTCGGCGTGCGCCGAGAGCCCGTGGATATCCTTCACCTGCGCCTGCACCCGCACGTCCTGGCCGTGTACCCGCACGATCCGCTTCCCATCGGCGAGGTCCCGCCCGCGCGTCCCCACCGCCTGGTACCCGACCAGGACAATCAGGTTCTTCGGGTCCGGCGCAAGCCGCTTGAGGTGATGCAAAACGCGCCCCCCGGCCAGCATGCCGCTCGCCGAGATGATGATCCGGGGCCCCGTCGCTTCGTTCAGCGCCATCGATTCCTTCACCGTCCGGTGGAACCGGACGTTCGAGGGGAACAGCGAATGCGGCGTCGTGTGCGGAATGTTCTGGTCCAGCGATTCGGAACGGATGTAGCGGTTGTAGATCGCCGTCACGTCCGAAGCCATCGGCGAGTCGACGTGGATCGGGATGTCCGGGAGCCGCTTCGTATGGATCAGGTCCCGGAGGATCAGTGCCACCAACTGCGCCCGCGCCACCGCGAACGACGGGATCAGGATGATCCCGCCGCGCTCGATCGCAGGCATGAATGCCTCCGCGATCTGGTCGGCGATAGGCTCCGCCTCGTGGCTCCGGTCGCCGTAGGTCGATTCCATCACCAGGACGTCGCACTCTGGCAACGGGTCGGGGTCGCTGTGGAGCGGAGCGCCATAGCGGCCCAGGTCCCCGCTGAACACCAGCGTCGCGTTGCCCTCGCGCGTGCTGCACTTCAGTTCGATGAACGCGGACCCCAGGATGTGGCCCGCATTCATGAACGTCGCCGTCACGTTCTTTCCGATCGCCACAGGCTCCCGGTACTCAACCGTCCGGAACAGGTCCAGCGTCCGTTCCACGTCGCGCTCCGTGTACAGCGGCAGCGCCGGCTTGTGCCGGCTGAACCCTTTCTTGTTCGCGTACTCCGCGTCCTCTTCCTGGATCTTCGCCGAATCGAGCAGCAGGATCCGCGTCATCTCCGCCGTCGCGGGCGTGGTGTAGATCGGGCCGCGGAAGCCTTCCTTCACCAGCTTCGGCAGCCAGCCCGTGTGGTCGACGTGCGCGTGCGTCAGCAGCACGGCCTCTGGCGCCGACGGCCGGAACGGCGAGGGCAGCCAGTTGAGCTCCCGCACTTCGCGCACGCCCTGGAACATCCCGCAATCGACCAGCACTTCCGTGTCATCCGCGGTGACCAGGAACTTCGAACCTGTGACCATGCCCGACGCGCCGTGAAAGGCGATTGAGAGGCTCATTGCTGCGGCCACGGAGGAGCGTCGGCGCCGCGCCGCATCCACTCGAGGACGAATGGGTTGTGCTTCTTCTCGAACGCGACCGTCGTCTCGTCCATGTGCCCCGGGAGCACCATCGTCTCGTCCGGGAGCACCAGCAACCGCTCGCAGATGCTGGTCATCTCGTGGTCGAGGCTGCCGCCCGGAAGGTCCGTCCGCCCGATCGACCCGCGGAACAGGGTGTCGCCGCTGAACAACATGCCCTCCTCAGCGTAGTAGCTCACGCTTCCCGGCGTGTGGCCCGGCGTCTCGATGCAGCGCAGGCGCAACCCGTCCACCTCCACGATGTCGTCGTGCGCGACGAACATGTCCGGGTCCGGCGGGCCCTGGCTCACATCCAGCCCGAAGCGCGCGGCCGTGCCCTTCCAGCCGTTCCGCAGCAGGTCCAGGTCGCCCTTGTGCAACAGGAACTTCGCCCCCGTCGCCGCATGCACGCCCTGCACACCCATCACGTGGTCGATGTGCGCGTGCGAGTTCGCGATGTACTTGATCGTCACGCCCATGTCTTTCGCCAGGGCGAGGACTTCCGCCGGCTGGTCGCCGGGGTCGATGCAGATCGCCTCGCCCGTCCGCCGGTTGCCGACCACCCAGCAGTTCTCCTGGAACACGCCGACGACAATGCCGCGGACCATGAGTTCGTTCGCTACTTCCATGTGTGGATTGTCGATTGATGGTTCGGGAATGTCGAACCGGGGTCTGTAGCCAGCGACTCGCTTATAACCCGCACATGGATTGGCCCACCGCGGTAGCGATCATCGCCCTCGCCTTCACCGCGGCCGTCATCCAGTCGCTCTCCGGATTCGGCTTCGCCCTCTTCATCGTCCCCTTCCTCGCCATCCTCATCGGCCCGCGCGATACCGTGCTGCTGTCCAACCTCATGTCCACCTTCAGCAGCGGCATGCAGTCCCGCACCCTCCGCCACTCGGCCGAACGCCGCACCGCCCTCACCCTCATGGCCGGCTCCGCCGCCGGCATGCCCATCGGCCTCGCCGTCCTCCTCCTCCTCGACCCGACAGCGCTGAAGCTCGTCATCGCCATCATGGTCATCGTCTTCACCCTGCTCCTCATGCGCGGGCTCGAACTGCACCGCGCGGGAGCCGCCGGCGACTTCGCCACCGGGCTCACCAGCGGCATCCTCAACACCAGCACCAGCATGTCCGGCCCCCCGGTCGTCATGTATCTCCAGGGCAAGGGCATGCCCCCGCTCCGGTTCCGCGCCACCATCGCCACGTTCTTTGCGATGAGTTCGGCGGTCGCCGTTGTCCTGCTGCTGGCCACCGGGACAGCGAAGCCCTACGTCTTCGCCGCCTTCGCCCTCTCCCTCCCGGCCGTCTTCATCGGCCAGCGCACAGGCAACGCCCTCTTCGAAAAGATCAACGCCTCCCTCTTCCGGCGCCTCGTCTACGTCATCCTCCTGCTCAGCGGCACGGTCGCCATCATCGGCGCCCTGACCGGCTGACAGCGCATCACACAACGACCGCGGTGGAGGCCTGCCCTTCAAGGCCCCCGGCGTAGTGGGCCGTCACACGAACGGTGTACTGCCCACCCACGGCGTAGGTGTGCGTTTGCGGGAAGAACCCCGTAGTCACCGTGCCGTCGCCCCAGTCGAAGTTCAGCGGGATAGACGGCCGGCGGGTGTCGGCGCCATTGAGTACGACCGTGTGCGTACCCTCGTCGACGGAGACAACCGACAGCGCCAGGGACGGGTTGCTTGCGAGCCGCGGGAGACACCCCACGCAACCATCGGATGCTGTAACCGCGGGAAGATACACGCGGTAGACATCCACAGCGGGAACCAAAACGGCTACAGAATTGTTCGCGTCGTTGGAATCGGGGAAGCCCGGAAGAAGCCGCACGATGATATAGCGCAGCGTGGTGAATGCCGCATTCTGAAGGTTCACCGTGCGCGTCCCGGCGAAGTCCTCCCCGGGTTCCAGGAACTGATGCGGCAGGAACCATTCCTCTGCCGCCACGTCGTGCTCGATTTCGAGCGCAGCGTCGTGCGATGCCCAGACTTCGACCTTCCAATCGAAGCCGTCCAGGTATCTCGGCCCAACGTTCACCACACGGTACGAGAAACTGACCGACGCCAGCGACGATGCCGTGATGGTCATGTCTTCGAGCGCGAGATCGGGCGCCTGGTAGAGATTGCGAACACACACGAGGTACTCGTCTGAGCCGGCCGGCACTACCGCGTCTGAGTAGTCCGTCCCGAACGCAAGGTCGGAGGAGCACTGGGCGACGCCGAGTGGGTCGGGGACCAAGGC
>CALMIW010000520.1 GCA_937864275.1 uncultured Dehalococcoidia bacterium | reverse complement strand
GATCTCCAGGAAGACCGGCCCGCCGCCGGCGCGGATCGATACGGCGGCCTTCCGCGCTGCCTCTTCGACGGCGATGACGTCCATGCCGTCGACGGTCCAGGCCGGCATGCCGTAGCTCGCCGCCTTGATGGCGAGGTTCGTCTGCGCCTCCGAGCGCCGCAGCGCGGTGCCCATGGCGTAGAGGTTGTTCTCGCACGCGAAGAGCACGGGCAGCTTCCAGAGGGCGGCCAGGTTCATCGACTCGTGGAACTCGCCCTCGGCCATCGCGCCCTCGCCGAAGAAGCAGACGGTGACGCGCGAGCGGCGCTGCATCGCGTCGCCGAGGGCGAGCCCCACTGCGACCGGGAGCCCGCCGCCGACGATGGCGTTGCCGCCGTAGAAGTTCGTCGCCTTGTCGAAGATGTGCATCGAACCGCCGCGGCCAAGGCAGCAGCCGGCGGCCTTGCCGAACATCTCCGCCATGAGCGCGCGAGCCGGGATGCCGCGAGCGAGAGCATGGCCGTGCTCGCGGTAGGTGGCGACGAGCGCGTCCGCGGGTTCGAGCGCCTGCATCACGCCCACGGCGCTCGCTTCCTCGCCGATGTAGAGGTGCATGAACCCCCGGATCTTCCCGGCGCTGTACAGCTCGACGCACTTCTCTTCGAACCGCCGGATGCGGAGCATCTCCCGGAGGAGCGCCAACCGGTGTTCCGCGGAATCGCTCACGCTGGTTCCTCCAGGGTGGAAAGGTCGCCCTCGGGCAGGCCGAGTTCGCGCGCCCGCAGGAGCCGCCGCATGATCTTCCCGCTCCTGGTCCGGGGCAGGTTGGGTGCGAAGCTGATCTCTTTTGGCGCGACGGCCGTGCCCAGCCGCTGGCGGGCGAACCCGAGGATCTCCAGCCGCAATTCATCCGAGGGCTCGAAGCCGGGCTTTAGCGCGACGAAGGCCTTCACGATGGCGCCGGCGATGGGGTCGGGCTTACCGATGACCCCGGCCTCGGCGACTGCCGGATGCTCCATGAGCGCGCTTTCGACTTCGAACGGGCCGATGAGATGCCCGGCCGACTTGATGACGTCATCTGCACGGCCAACGAACCAGAAGTACCCGTCGGCGTCCTTCGTCGCCAGGTCGCCGGTGAGGTACCACTCGCCCGCGAAGCACTTGCGGTAGCGCTCCTCCTCGCCGAGGTAGCCGCGGAACATCGAAGGCCACCCGGCACGGAGGGCAAGCTCGCCTTCTTCGCCGGGGTTCTCGATGACCCTGATGTCGTCGCCTTCGCGATCGACGATGGCGGCCGTGATCCCGGGGAGCGGACGGCCCATCGAGCCCGGCCGGATTTCGAGGGCCGCGAAGTTCGCGATCATGATTCCGCCCGTCTCGGTCTGCCACCAGTTGTCGTGGATGGGAAGGCCGAGTGCTTCCTTTCCCCAGACCACGCCCTCGGGGTTGAGCGGCTCGCCGACGCTTCCGACGAAGCGCAGCTTCGAGAGGTCGTAGCCCCGCGGCAGGTCCGCGCCGACTTTCATCAGCATGCGGATGGCGGTCGGGGCGGTGTACCAGATGGTCACCTGCTCGTCCTGCAGCACCTTGTACCAGCGCGCAGCGTCGAAGTCCGCCTCGTCCACCACCATCGTCAGGCCGTTCGTCAGCGGCGAAATGATGCCGTAGGACGTGCCAGTCACCCAGCCCGGGTCGGCGGTGCACCAGAAGATGTCGCCCGGGTGGAAGTCGAGCGCGAGCCTGCCCGTGACGTGATGCGCGACGACGGCGTCGTGCACGTGCATGGCACCCTTCGGCTTCCCCGTCGTGCCGCTTGTGAAGTGGAGCAGGGCAAGGTCTTCCGGCTGCGTCCGGACGATGTCGAACGAGTCGCTCGCTTCAGCCATGAGCGAGGCGAGGTCGAGTGTTCCCGGGATCGGCTCGGATCCGGGTTCCCCGGCGAGGAGCACGTGCCGAAGTTCCGGCAGCCGGTCCCGGATTGCCGCGACCTTCCGCTTGTAGAGCGCCGGCGTCGTGACGAGGACCCTCGCGCCGCCGATCGACATGCGCTGGTGAATCGGCTCGGGACCGAAGGCAGAGAACATGGGACAGAAGACGCTGCCGTTTTTCAGCGTCCCCAGGGCGGCGACGTAGAGCTCAGGAATCCTCCCCGTGAGGACGAAGACGCCATCGCCCTTGCCGATGCCCAGCGTACGCAGGACGTTGGCGAAGCGGCTCGTTTCCCGCTGGAGAGCGGCGTAGGTGATGTCGCTACGCGCGCCTTGCGAACCGGGCCACCGGTTGGGGGTCTCCGCGCCCCCCCCCGCCGCGACATGCCGATCGACCGCCTCATAGGCGATGTTCAGCCCGCCGCCAGGCAGCCCGGTGAGTTCCGCGCGGGCAGAATCCCAGGTGAAATCGCGGACTGCGCGGGCGTAGTCCTCCAGGTTCGGCCGAACGCCCCCGGCCTTCGCGGGCTTCGCAATCGCGGGGTACTGCTGGAGCGTGCCTGCCATCAAGCGTCTCCTCGTTAGAACTTGAACCAGCTTCCGAGCGGTATCTGGTAGAGCACGAGCGAGCGCGGCTCGCCGTTCGGGTCGCGCAGGTAGCCCTGGAGGGTGCCGACGTGGAACGCGCCGAGACCCCGGACGGCTTCGATGGCCGCATCCTGGACGCCTTCAACGAGTTCGAACCCGAGGACTTCCACGTCCGCGTCCCATGCGATCTCCGCGAGTTCGCGGATGAGCACGGTGCCAAGGCCCTTGCCCTGGAACCCCGGGGTGATGTTGACGCGCACCTCGGCGAGGTGGCGCCGGGCAGGATCGGCCTGCTTCAGGAGCACGCCGTCGGCAACGATCGCGTCATCGGAGACGGCCACCAGGGCAAGCGCGCGGTCGTGGTCGATGTTCGACGTCCAGCGCGCCGTGGTCGCCGGGTCCAGGACGTCGTCCTTCATGAAGTAGCGGTCCGGTTCGGGCAGCGCGGAGAAGAAATCCCACAGTTTCACCGTGTCGGTCGAAGCGAGCGGCCGAACCGTCACCGTGGCGCCGTCGCGCAGGCCGACGGTCTTGGGGAAATCACGAGCAGCGAAGGCAACCATGAGAACCTCCCTTGCGCCTGCGTCCCATCTTCGGCGCGGATGACAGCGCGAGGAAGGAACGAACGGGACCGCTTGCCCGGCCGGAAGTGCCCACGGTACGGTCGCGCGGAGCATGGCGCTGCGCCAGTATGCCGCACGACGGGGGCAATGCACGGCTTCGAACCACCACCGGCGCCCGCGCGATGCTAGTCGCGACCTTCTGCGCGCTGGGCGCGGCAGTGCTCCACGCCGCCTGGAACCTAGCCCTGAAGCAGGGGGGCGACCGCTACATCGCCGCGTCCCTCCAGTTCCTGTTCGGTGGACTGATCTTCCTGCCGGTCATGCTCGCTGCCGGCCCACCCGGGAGCGAGGCTCTCGCCTGGCTGGGCGTTTCAACGCTCATCCACGTCGGCTACGTGACGGCGCTGACCCGGGCGTATCACAACGGCGACTTCTCGATGGCCTACCCGCTCGCGCGGGGGAGCGGCGCTCTGCTTGCCGCACTGGGCGGGGCGGTGCTGCTGGGCGACACGGTACCGTTCGGGGGAGTGCTGGGCACGCTGATAGTCGGGGCCGGGCTGCTCGTCCTCATGCAACTCGGCGGGACGCGAGCGGCCTACGCGTGGGCGCTGGCGACGGGCGTGCTCATCGCCAGCTACACGCTGGTCGACACGCAAGGCTCACGTGCTTCGAACGGGCTGGGGTACGCGGCCGCGCAGGGGATGACGGTCGGCGTCGCACTCACCGCGGCCGGGGTCGCGAACGGCAAGTCCCGCCAGTTGATCACTGCCGCCGCGCGTTCATGGAGGCGGTACGCGGCCGCCGGCACGGCCTCGATGATGGCGTACGGGCTGGTCCTCATCGCTGTGAACCACGCGCCCGTCGGCTATGTGGCGGTGCTGAGGGAAACGTCGGTCATCCTCGGGCCGATTGGCGGCTGGCTGCTTCTCCACGAGGGCATGGGGCGGCGGCGGGCAGTAGCCGCCGCCATCGTCGTCGCGGGAATGGGAGTGCTCGTCGCCTTTCGGTGACTCAGGAGAGGGCCCTGGCGACTGCCTTGCCTACGTGCCTGGCAGCCTCGGAGCCGTCATCGATCGCGGGGTTGGCGAAGAACCCATGGATCTGGCCATCGTAACGCCGGGCTTCGACCGGGACGCCTGCCGCGCGCATGCGCTTCGCGTAGGCCTCGCCTTCGTCGCGCAGCGGATCGAACTCAGCGGTGAGGACGATCGCCGGCGGGAGCCCCGCCAGGTTGGTGTGGCGCAGCGGCGAGGCCTTCGTGCTGGCTCCGTCCGCTTCGGAGCGCAGGTAATGCCCCCAGAACCATTCCATCGAGTCGCGCTCGAGGAGGTAGCCCTCCGCATTGTCGCGGTATGAAGCCGTGCTGAAGTCGTAGTTCGTGACGGGGTAGACGAGCGCCTGGAAAGCAATCGCCGGGCCGCCACCATCGCGGGCGAGCTGGGAGACGACAGCCGCGAGGTTCCCGCCGGCACTATCGCCGCCGACCGCGATCCGCGCGCCATCCACGCCGAGTTCGGGACCGTTCTCCGCGACCCACTTCGTCACCGCCAGGCAATCGTCCACGGCGGTTGGGAACTTGTACTCGGGAGCGAGGCGGTAATCGACCGAGATGACGGTGCAGCCGCTGGCGTTCGCCATGATGCGGCAGCCGAAGTCCGAGCCATCCAGGGAGCCGATGACCCAGCCGCCGCCGTGGAACCATACAAGGGCCGGCTTCACGGCCGGGCCGCTTTCGGGACGGTAGATCCGGACCGGTATCTGCGCGCCGTTCGCAGTGATGGCGCGGTCTTCTACGGAGGCGACTGGTTCGCCCTGGGGACGAGGGGTCAGGGCGAGCATCTCGCGGACGGCGACCGGGTCGCCGACGAGCTTGAAGCCGGTCGCCGCCATCATGTCGAGGACGACCTGCGCCTGGGGATTCACGGGCATGGGGTACTCCTGGATTGAGTGAACGTGGAAAGCGCGCCCCCTCGAACGAGAGGACGCGCTTCGAGAATCTGAGCAGCTGACTAGATGGGCCGGAAGACCGGGACCGGGTAGTCGCCGCTGTCCTGCTTTTCGTACTCGACGCGGACGCGCTGACCGATCTTGACGCCGGTGGTCGGGTCGCCATCGACGACAACGTTCGTGAGCATGCGGAACCCCTCGTCGAGGTCGACGTAGGCGACGGCGTAGGCGCCGAGTTCCTGGAAGCCGGGGATGCGGTTCTGCATCACGACGGAGAAGGTGTAGACGGTGCCTTCGCCCTTCGAGACCTTCCACGTCTGGCTGCCGCTGCCGCAGTTCTGGCAGTGCGCCGTGGGATAGAAGTTCACCGTGTTGCAGCTGTTGCAGGTCTGGTAGCGAAGTTCGCCTTCCTTCACGCCGTCCCAGTAGTGCTTGGTGTCGGGCTCGGGGAAGTGCGGTTGCGGACGGTTTGGCATGTGAGCGTTCCTTTCTGGTCTTCTAGTCGGCGGCGAGGACGACGGTGCCGCCCGTGTGGGTGGCGCCGAGGAGGCCGCCGTTCCCGTGCGCGACGGCGAGCCTGGCGCCGTTGACCTGGGAGGTGGATTCGCCGCGAAGCTGGCGCGTCGCCTCCAGCAGGAGGAACAGCCCGCGCATGCCCGGGTGGTTGGAAGAGAGGCCGCCGCCGTCGGTGTTGATGGTGAGGCCCGGCTTGTCGAAGGCGAGGTGGCCGTCGCCGATGAAGGCGCCGACTTCGCCCTTCTTGCAGAAACCGAGGTCTTCGAGGCAGGTGGCGACGGTGATCGTGAACGAGTCGTAGATCATCGCGATGTCGATTTCGTTCGGCGTGACCCCGGCCTGGGCGAAGGCCGCGGGCCCGCTCTGGGCGCCGGCGCTGACGGTGATGTCGCCGCCGTTCTCGCGATACTTGGTGGCTTCGCCGCTACCGATAACCCAGACAGGCTTCTTCTTGATGTCGCGGGCAACTTCCGGAGAGACGATGACGAGCGCGCCGCCGCCGTCGGAGACCATGCAACATTCGAGCAGCCGCAGCGGCGTGGCGACCACCCGCGATTCGAGCACGTCGGC
>CALMIW010000519.1 GCA_937864275.1 uncultured Dehalococcoidia bacterium | reverse complement strand
ATCCAACAGGCCCTTTGGCGGGCCTCCGTCTACGAGTTCCTCGCCCACGCGTTCGCCTATCCCGACGACGAGCGGGTCGCCGCGCTGCAGGAATCGGCCACCGAAGTCCTGGCGAGTGGCGGCAGCATCCCGGTGATGAGGGCTGCGGCGATCGCGAAGGAGGCGGGCCGCGAGTATCTCGAGTCCGCCTATGTTTCGCTGACGACGTTCAGCTCCTCACCCGACGCTCCGGCGTTTGAGAGCGCGTACTTCGGGAGCGACGCGCAGCAGCAGACGCAGCGCATGGCCGACATCGCCGGGTTCTACCGTGCCTTCGGCGTGGACGCCACGGCTGGTGGCTTCCGGCCGGACGAATTACCGGTCGAACTCGAGTTCATGGCTTATCTCTGCCGGAAAGAGGCCTACGCCGAGGAACACCTCGGTGCCCCCCGGGCGGGACAGGCGCGGAAAGCCCAACGGATGTTCCTGGAGGAACACCTCGGGTGCTGGGGCGCCGTGTTCGGCCGCAAGGTGGCAGCGCAGGCGCCAATCGCCCACTTCTACCAGGTCGCCGGCGAGACGCTGGCGTACTGGATAGGACGGGAGTGCACGACTGCCGGAGTGACGCCGCAAGAGGTTTCGGGTGAGGCCTCGCGACACTGGCCAACACCAACCAGCCATGGTCCGGAATTCGCGGGCAACGCGAGCTTCGTGCCCATGGAAGAACTCGCAGTGAGGTGATGAAGATGCTGCATCGCTTATCCAATCATCGAAGGGCCGTCATCGGGCTGGTGGCAGCGCTGGCTGTCGGCGGGTTGCTCCAGTTCACCAACACCAACCCGGCGGTATCGCAGGCGCAGTACATCAACGCATACGAGGTTTCCGAAGACCCGGGGCTGGATCCCGCTGCCGACGTGTGGTCCAAGATCGGCAGTGTTTCGATCCCGCTCACCGCGCAAGCCGGGCAGTACATCGGGGGCGGCAGTGTCACGGCGATCAAGGCCCAGGCTGTCCACCACGAAGGCAGGCTCTACGTCCGTGTGAGCTGGGACGACCCGACGATGGACGACGCCACGACCAGGGCCGAAGACTTCGCCGACGCGGTGGCCATCGAGTTCCCGGCAAACGGGCAAACGGCGGTGCCGTCGATCTGCATGGGCCAGGCCGACGCGGCAGTGAACATCTGGCACTGGCGGGCCGACTCCAACGCCGGACTGAAGGACCCGCTGGAGGTCTACACCTCGGCGCTGGTCGACGGCTATCCATACACGGAATCGCTCTTCTACACGGCGCGGGAAGCGGGCAATCCGTTCGCGAACCCGGAAAATGGAGCGGTCCAATCGCTCTACTCGCGCGCATTCGGTGAACTGACAGCCCTGAACGTCCAGGACGTGGAAGGGCTTGGGGCGCACACCGACCAGGGCTGGGCCGTGGTGTTCACGCGGGACTTCCTCAGCGGGAACCCGGGCCACGCCTCGTTCGCCCCCAGCACCTCGGTCGATATGGCCTTCGCCGTCTGGGACGGCAAGGAAGACGAGCGGAACGGCAAGAAAGCGGTCTCGCAGCTCGTGACGATGAACATCGGCGCTGCCGGGGCGGTCGAGGAAGACAAGAGCATGGTCGGCACGATGGCGATCGCAGCAGCCCTCCTTCTCGGCGTGGCGGGACTCGGGGTCGGGCTCGCGGTCTACGGATACCGCGAGAAGGGGCGCTGAAATGGCTATCTCGATGCGACGGACCTCGACCGGGAGTTCCTGGTCCGATCTGACCCTGGTGGTTGTCGGATTGGCGGTCGCGTCGGCCATCGAACTCGCCATCCTCCGGACGTTCACCCGGACGGCCATCCACATCCCCGCGTTGAATGCCCTGCAGGAGCCGTACGAAGTGCTGAGCAAGGGCGGGCGCTACGCCTACTTCGTCGCGGTCGCCCAGATGCTGCCGGCGATGGCGATGCTCGCCCACCAGAGCGGCCGGCGCGGCTTCGCGGCCCTCCTCGGAGTGTTGCTCTTCGCGGCGGTTGCCGCGGGCGCCGCGGCCGGCGTGGGCGGACGCCTGATCTTGGACTGGGCGACGCTCACGGCGATCGTCGTCCTGGCGGGCGGACTGGCGATCCAATCCCCCCGGCGCGCGGCAGCGCTGCCGCTTGCCAGCTTTGGGCTTGCCTTCGCGATGAGCGGAGCGTACAGCGCCGCCCCCGATTTCGCGGAGGCGGGCGCGAACGTGGAGTTCCCGGGATGGCTACTCGACGGAGCCGAGATTTCCGGCCTCGCGTTCGCGCTGACGGCTCCGCTGATCGCGTCCGGTCGCGGTGATCGCGCCGCACGCTGGACGGGGCTGGCCATTGGCGGCCTGGCGTTGCTGGTCTTCCTCGGGAATGGTTCGACGTCACGGTTCTTGCTGCTCTGGAATGTCGGCCTCTCGGGGATCCTTCCCGGGTTCCTCTACGCCGCCGCGGCAGGTACCCTGAGCTACACGGTGGTCGCCCTGGCGCGGAGCGGGCGCGGTCTGGAAGCAGCCGGGCTTGGCCTGCTCATCACGGGCGGAATCGGGCTGCATAGCACGTACCAGTCGGGACTGGTGGTAGCGGGGTTGGCCGCGCTCTGGGCAGGAACGCTGGCAGCTGCCCAGGCGGGCGAAGGCGCCGAAGCGCGCGCGGAGACCCCGGATGCGGAGCCCCAACAATCCCCGGCTAGCTTTGCAGCAACGTCCTGAGGCGTTCGGCCGTTTCGGGATCATGGCCCAACGGCAGGCGCAGAAGCTCCGCTGAAAGCCGGCGATACAATTCTCGAAGCTCGGGATCGCGTTCGAGTGCATGCAGATGGGCGGCCACGGTCGCGACATCGCCCCGGGCGACCGGCCCGGTGAGCGCCTGCGGCAATTCGAGCCGAGCGACGTTCCCGGCCGCCGCCTGGAGCAATGGAGCGAGCGCTTCTCGCCCGGAGGCTTCCGGCAGGCCGGCCAGCGTCCAGAGCCGCGTCGCGGCAGACGCGAGGGCGACCACGTGGTTGCTGATGGTGACAGCTGCGGCGTGGTAGAGCGCCCGATCGACACCTTCCAGGCTGACTGCCCGGGCACCGAGGTCGCCGGCGAGTTGGTGGAGCAACTCCCCAACCGGGCCCGTCCCTTCCACGCCGCAGAAGATGCCCCGGAAACGCTCCGGTTCGGGCGAGCGCGAGGGAAACGACTGAAGCGGGTGGAGGCAGCCGACACCGGCGCCGGACTCCCGGGCCGAGTCGAGAACATGGACACTGGCGGCGCCGCTGCAATGCACGACGATGTGGCGGGGGGCCTGGTGGGGGAGGCGCGACCCGCCGATCCGCGAGGGGCGCGCGGGGAGGGTGTGGGGGACGGATTTTGGGAGCGCGGGGGGGGGCATCTGGCCCGTCGGCAACCCCCC
>CALMIW010000518.1 GCA_937864275.1 uncultured Dehalococcoidia bacterium | reverse complement strand
GGATCGCGCTGCGAGGGCGACCGTGGCGTATACCTTCCTGCTGCACGAGCGGTATGCAGAAATCCACCTCTCGGGCGTCCTCCAGGCGCCGGAGCGGCTCCTGCCCGAAGAACTCGCCGACATCCTCCGCCTCGGCGCCGTCCTCTACGATTTTGCCGACGTCGAGGGAGCGGAGTTCGACCCGTGGGCGGTGAGCGATGCCGCCCGCCGGCTCGCCGAGCACGGTGTCCGCATCGCGGGCTGTGCGCCACGGCTCGAGTGGTTCGGGGTCGCCCGCCAGGCAGCCCAGCTGAACAACCTCGAAGGGCCGGCCTTCCAACTCTTCCGCACGCGCGACGAGGCGGTCGCCTGGCTCACCCACCCCGGATGCAGCGGCGCGAAGGAGCCCGGACTCCTACGAACGCATCATCGCGGCGATGCGCTCGCCGATCATGATCGCCGTGAGGTTGGTGTTCGCCCGCGGGATGTTTGGCATGATCGCCGCGTCGGCCACCCGCAGGCCCTCCATGCCATGCACCCGGCCGGTGGCGTCGACCACGGCCAGCGGGTCGCCGGAGGGGCCCATCTTGCAGGTGCCCACGGGGTGTACCAGGTGAGAGACGCGCTCGCGCAGGAATCCTCGCAGCATCGCATCGTCTTCGACGACGGCGGCCGGCG
Source organism: uncultured Dehalococcoidia bacterium (assembly GCA_937864275.1). Classification (GTDB taxonomy): domain Bacteria; phylum Chloroflexota; class Dehalococcoidia; order Tepidiformales; family Tepidiformaceae; genus Amarobacter. The sequence continues at coordinate 1,528 of CALMIW010000518.1, read as the reverse complement.
GCCCGAGGACTTCCGCGGTCTTCGAGGCGATCGGCGGCGAATTCAGGAGCCTCCACGCGACGCGCACCCCATCCATCATCCGCGCCATATCCGCTTCTTCGGCCAGCAGGTTGATGTCGATCCGCGGCTGGTCCGCCGGGTCGGCGGTGGCGAGGCTCACCGTCCCCACCGACTTCGGCCGCTGCAGCGTGACGCAGAGCATGAACAGGTAGCGCGAATCGGAAACCATCCGCAGCTGCGGGGTCAGGTCGGCGTCCTGGCTCCACATATACATCTGCATGTCGTTCGCTTCGTCGCTGCCATCCGCCGTGAAGCGGAGTCCCATCTGCTGGAGCGGGTCTCCCGGGCGAACCACTTCGTCGATCGGCCGTGCCAACAGCACCACCGACGGATGCTCCTTCAGGTTTTCGCCCACGCCCGCCAGTTCGTGCACCACCGGGATGCCGAGTCCTTCGAGCTGTGCTCTCGGCCCCACGCCCGAACGCAGGAGGATGGCCGGGCTGTGGAGCGCGCCCGCGGCCAGGACGACCTCGCCGCCGCGCACCGCCTGGGCAACGCCCTCGACCTCGACTTCGGCGCCGACTGCCCGCTTGCCTTCGAACAGGATGCGCCGCACGTGCGCGCCGCCGCGAATGGTCAGGTTCAGCCGATGGCGCGCCGGCGCCAGGTAGCCGATCGCCGTCGAAATCCGCAGCGACCCGTTCCGGTTCATCGCCCACGCGCCGACACCGGTCGAGCCGGGTACGTTGTGGTCTTCGGAAGGCGGGAACCCTTCGCCGATGCAGGCGTCGTAGAAGGCCTGCTGCATCGGCGCGAGCTCCTCCGGCCGCCAGCGCACGATCGGGATCGGGCCGCCCTTGCCGTGGAGGTCGCCGCCGAAGTCCCGGTCGTCTTCCAGCTTGCGGAAGTACGGGAGGCACTCCTCCCACGACCAGCCTTCGTTCCCAAGGGCGGCCCACTCGTCGTAGTCCTCGGGGACGCCGCGGATCGCGACAATGCCGTTCGTCGCCGATGACCCGCCGGTCACGCGGCCGCGCGGGTAGTGCACGGCGCGGCCGGGCACGGCCTCGCCCGTCCAGTGCCAGTCGTGGGCATCGAGCGAGGCGCGCGTGCCCAGCGCCAGGTCCTCCGGCAGCGTCTTCAGGTCCGGGTAGTCCGGCCCCGCCTCGAGCAGAAGGACCGAGCGTTCCGGGTCTTCAGAGAGCCTGGCGGCGAGCGCCGCGCCGGCCGATCCGGCCCCGATGATGATGACGTCGTAGTACGCAGGCACACTCTCTCCCGGCCGATCGCGCGAAGTGGGCGGATTCTACCCGGCTCTGCACCGGGACCGTTCTGCGCACCGCATCACATTCTCTCTCGCAATCTTTACTATCGGGTAGGGAGTCCCGGCGGGGTGTTGCCTACGGTACAGTCATGTCAGTGACCACACCCTCGCCCATGCGGACGACCCGCGAGCCGCAATGGACACCACGCCAGCGCGAAGTCCTCGACTTGCTGGTGCGCGGGAAGACCAACGGCGAGATCGCTT
>CALMIW010000517.1 GCA_937864275.1 uncultured Dehalococcoidia bacterium | reverse complement strand
CCGCGCGGGCGGCGAGCGTGTCGAACAGGCGCCTGTCCTCCGTAGTGAACGTGCGTTGGGGGTCGTACCCGAGCACGAAGCTCGCGAAATACTCGCCGCCCACGTAGACGGGGATGTCCACGGAGCTCGCCGCGCTCGCCAGCCTCCGCACGGCGGGGTTCACGCGCGCGTCGTTGGCGAGGTCCTCAACCACGGTGATCTCGGGGCGCCGCCCGTCATACATGCTCCGGGAGATCGCGTGGTAGACCTCCCGCAGGGCCGCGAGTTCCTCATCCGGGACGCCTCGCGCCGCCGAGACCTGGAGGCGGTCGCGGTCGTCCCATGTCAACAGCAGGCTCCGGTCCGCGCCCAGCAGGTCCACCGCCAGGTCGATCATCGCGTGGTAGACGTCCTCCAGCAGGATCGACCTGTGCAGCGACTGGTCGGCTTTGGAAAGCGCTTCGACCTCGTTCGCCCGACGCTGCGTTTCGTTGAACAGCCACGCGTTGTCCATTACGGGGGCGGCTTGTTCGGCCACCGCCCGGGCGAATTCGACCTCGTCCGAATCCACGTCGACGGCGTCGCTGTAGTACAGGTAGACCACGCCGATAGTCTCCGGCCGGGTCCGGAACGGCGTCGCCACCAGCGTCTGATAGGGCACGCGGTCGATGACGTCGAGCATGTGCTGGTACTCCGGTTGGGCGCGCAGGTAGGAGGGCGCCTCGCGGAAAATCCACGACTGGCCCGCCGAAACGGCCTGCCGGAACGTCTCCGCTGCCTCCGGGTGAGCGGCGCGCGCCTGGAGCATGCCCTCGACGTATCCCTCCGGGAGGTTGCAGGCGCCGACGCCAACCCGCGAAAGATCCGCGTCGTTGAGCAGGACGAGCGAGGCCGCGACCGCCTCGGTCTCTTCGACGATCCGGGCGGCGAGATCGGAGAGCACATCCTCCAGGGGCAGGTCGTACCGCACCTGGCCGGGTATTCGGGCGAGTGCCTCGGCCCGGCGGAGGCGAAGTTCGAGCTCTCCTTGCCCTGAAGCGGCAGGGAGCGGCCTGCTCGTTCCAGCGCTGCCCTCGGTGTATTCGCTCATCGCATGTGAGCCTATCTGATCGGGGTGACCTCCGGAAGGGCGCCCCGGCCGCGTCGCGGAGACCTTGTAACCGGACGGCGGGTATCATGGCCCCTCCGACACCTGGAGCGTCCCATGGAAGCAACCGCCATCACCGTACGAGTCCCGGCGACGAGCGCCAACCTCGGGGCAGGCTTCGACTGCCTTGGCCTTGCGCTGGACCTGTTCGCGTCGATCACCGTCACCTTCGGCGATTGGGAAGAGCCCCCGACGGACGACGTCGGCGAAAAGATGGTGCTGACCGCCATCCGCCAGACCTACCTCCGGCTTGGGAAGCAACCTCCCCACGGCATGCGCGCGCGCTACCAGGTTTCCATCCCGCTCGGGCGTGGGCTCGGGGCGAGCGCCGTCGCGCGCGTCGCCGGGGTCGTCGCCGTCAACGAATACGAACGCGGCGTCATGGGTGAGGGCCAGATGCTCGACATCGCCAGCGAACTCGAGGGCCACGGCGACAACGCCTGCCCGGCGCTCTTCGGCGGAATGCAGGTGTGCGTCCAGGCCGCCGACGGGCACTACCTCCGTGCCGCCTGCAAGTACCCGCAGGACGCGGCCATGGCCATCCTCATCCCGGACCACTCCATGCCGACCAAGGAGGCCCGCAAAGCCCTCCCGGACCAGTACTCGAAGGCCGACACCATCCACAACACGGGTCGCGCCGCCCTCTTCGTCGCCGCTATGGCGAACGGTCAGATGGACCTTCTCGCGGAAGCCACCGACGACCGCATCCATCAGCGCCAGCGGTCCAGTCTCTTCCCGCCGCTGTTCGACGTCTTTGCCGCCGCGCGGGCGGCCGGCGCCCACGCCACCTGGCTCAGCGGCGCTGGCAGTTCCGTCGCGGCGATCTGCCCGGCAGGGGCCGCGCGCGACATCGCCGCCGCCATGCTCAACGCGGCACAGGGCGAGGGCTACGCCGGGCGCTCGCTCGTCACGAAGATCGCCCGCGAAGGCGCCGCCGTCTCCAGGGTCGAACTGGTCCAGGACTGATGCCGCTGCGGCCCGCCTCCGAAGGCGACCTCGACACCATCATCGAACTGATCCGCGCGCTGGCGGAGTACGAACGCGAACCGGAAGCCGTCAGGCTCGACCGGGAAACGCTTCGCGGCCACCTCTTCGGCCCGCGGCCGTACGCCGAAGTCATCCTCGCCGAGACCGACGCCGGACAGAGTGCCGGCTTCGCCCTCTTCTTCCACAACTTCAGCACGTGGGAAGGCAGGCCCGGGATCTATCTGGAGGACCTCTTCGTCCGGCCCGAATTGCGCGGCCACGGATACGGCAAGGCGCTGCTTTCGGAACTCGCGAGGCTGGCCGTCGAACGCGGCTGCGCCCGCCTCGAATGGGCCGTGCTCGATTGGAACGAACCATCGATCGCCTTCTACAAGGCGCTCGGCGCGCTGCCGATGGACGAATGGACGACCTACCGGGTTACCGGGGACGCACTGGATCGCCTCGCCCGCGCCTGAGTCGGCAGTCACCGGGACGACAGAAAGGCCTTCGCCGAAGGGCGAAGGCCTTCTGGTCTGCGGCATCCCGCGCGGGGAGTGATGCGCGGGCATCGGGTTGCCCGGGAGTTCCGCGGTTACCGGACTGGGGCGCCTGCCGCGGGCGCCCCCACATCCGGCCCTCGGGGGCGAGGCTTAGACCTTGGCCAGGATGTCGGCCACCTTCAGGTTTTCATCCTGGACCACGAGGACGGTGACGAGGCCGAAGAAGCCGCCTTCGTACTCGGCGTGACTCAGCACGTGGCAGTGGAAGGCCCACAGCCCCGGCTCCGTCGCGTTGATGATGCAGTCGAACCGGTTCCCCGGCGGCACGTCGATCGTGTCGCATTCGTAAGGCGGGGTAATGGCGTAGCCGTCGCGCTGGAACACCGTCATCGGCATCCCGTGCAGATGCATCGGGTGGTACATCATGCCTTCGTTCATCCAGCGGATGAGCACGCGTTCGCCCTTGTTCACCACCAGCGGGTCCGTCGCCGGGAAGCCCTTGCCGTTCAGGGTGAATCCGAGCAAGGAGTCGTTCATGATGAGGATGAACTCCTTGTCGTATTGCGGGTACTGCGCGCGGTCCTGCGGCATGATGATGAACGCGCCCAGGAGGCCGCGGTTCACCTGGTCCGCCGAATTGTGGTGCGAGTGGGACATGTGCGACCCGGCGTTCCGGATCGTGAACTCGTAGGTGAACGTCTTCCCCGGTTCGATCGGGTCCTGGGTGACGTATGGCACGCCGTCCATCAGATAAGGAATGAGCAGGCCGTGCCAGTGGACCGCGGTGCTCTCCTCGAGGTTGTTCTTCACGTTGATGCGGACGCGGTCGCCAACCGTCGCGCGGAGCGTCGGGCCCGGCACCTGCTGGTTGTAGCCACGCGCCTTCTCCACCACACCGGGAGAGACTTCCCAGTCGACGTTGTCGATCGTGAGATCCCATACCTTCACGCCGTTTTCGATCCGCGCGGGGAGTTCCTGCATGCCCTTGCCCTTGGTGAGCGGGGCCTTCGCGTTCTTCAGGAAGTTCACGACGCCGGCCTGGTGGTCTTCGTCTATCTTCTTCCAGAGTTCCTGCGCGGTGGCGGTAGATGCCGGAGCAGTGGCGCCCGGCTTCACGTTCTGGTCAGGGACCGCCCCTCCTTCGGTGGCCGGGCCACCGGTTGGGTCGTCGTAACAGGCGGCGGCGACGATGCCGCCGGCAACCGGCAGCGCGGCGCCGACGATACCCGCCTTCTTGAGGAACCTGCGGCGTGAGAACATCGGAGACTCCACACCCTCGGGCTGGATTTCTTCGACGTTCGTTGGATCCTGAGTCACTGGAATTTGCCCCCTTAGATCGCAGCGAGGCCGCTGCGCGTTCGAGAACGATGGTCGCAGGCATGGCCCTTACGCCCCATGGCCGTTGGTGCCAAGACAAGGCGACCGAACGGGCGAAGTGAGCAGGCCGGGTGGGGCTCGCCTCCTGCGCCTGAATGATTCATGCTTGCGCAACCAGCAAACATCCGAGGTGCCGCCGTGGCCGATACGAAACCAATCCTTGTCCCGCTCGATGGATCGAAAGTAGCCGAGAACGCGCTGCCAGCCGCGAGTTGGTACTCCCGGATGACCGGCGCACCGCTCAAGTTCGTCCACGTGATCGACGCCGACACCAAGCCGGAGGAACGCGCGAAAGCGGCCGAGACCTTCCAGGCCTACGCCAACGAACTCGCCGCGCGCGAAGGTCTCGGCAAGGTCGAGTGCCAGGTGCTCGCCGGCACCGCCGCCGATGAAGTGCTCTCCGCCTCGGTGACGGCGGCTGCCATCGTCATC
>CALMIW010000516.1 GCA_937864275.1 uncultured Dehalococcoidia bacterium | reverse complement strand
ACGAAACAGGCTTCCGCCCCTGGGTGAAGGACCAGCGCATCTCCGCGCTGGAAATCGAGGCTGCGGTCCGTTGCCTGGAGCACATCGCCGCCAGCTGAGCATCGACAGTTTCCCGCGCGCCGGTGACAATCGATGTTCCGGGGCGATTAGCTCAGTTGGTCAGAGCACCTCGTTTACACCGAGGGGGTCGGGGGTTCGAGCCCCTCATCGCCCACCAGTTTCCTCAGTGCCGCGCCAGGAACGAACTCACCGCCGCGACGTACGGGGCGAACGCTTCCCGCCGTACGTTGTGCCCGGCCTGCGCGAAGCACGCGGTCTCGACCCGGGGATTCAGCCGGCACGCTTCCGCCGCCACATCGGCGCTCACGATCGCTCCGCGCGCGCTGCTGCCCCCGGGGAGCAGCGCCGTGGGCACGCCGAGGCCCCCGCCCGTCCCGCGCCAGTTCGTGTCCCCCGGGAGCGGCCGCGACCGCCAGTCCGCCGGACCGCGGAACTGCTGCTTCGATTCGGCCCACGCGGGGAACTCGTCGACGTGCCACGAGGGGCTCTGCTTCCTGCCGGCTTCGATGATCTGGTCCACGGGGACCGCCTGCCAGTTCGGCGGCTCCGCTTGTGCTTGCTGCCGCAACGCGGACCAGTCGTCGCGCCAGGGCGGGTCTTCGAGGATCGCGCAGGAGAACAACTCGGGCCTGAGCCCGGCCGCATGCGCGACTGTCGCCGCGCCCATCGAATGGCCAAGAAGCGCAGGCGCCTTCAATCCCAGCGCCGTGACGACCGCGATCAGGTCATCGCCGCCACCGAATCCTCCGGCGGCCGGCGCTTCTGAAAGTCCGTGGTAGCGCGCGTCGTAGGCGATGATGTCGTAGCGGTCCTGCAGCACCGTCGCGAGCCGGGTCCAGCACTTGCCGTTGTCGCTCATCCCATGGGCCAGCACCAGCGGCCTGCCCGTGCCGCGCCGGTAGTAGTGGATGCGGACCCCGCCCGCATCGAGTTCGCCGTCCTGCCATTCCATCGGCGCATTCTAGCCGTTTCGGCTACGGCTTCGTCAGTTCAGGAAGACCGTCACGTAGATCCACATCTTGCCGTCGCGCACAGCCGCCACGCCCACCGAGCTGAAACGCGCTTCGAGGATGTTCGCCCGGTGCCCGGGGCTGTTCATCAGCCCTTCGAACGCGGCTGCAACGGTCTTTGTCTCGGGGTAGTTGTTCCGCGCCAGGTTTTCGCCCGCCAGTCGGTAGCGGATCCCCCGGGCCGAAAGTTCGGAGAATGCGCTCTCGCCGTCCGGAGCGTAGTGGTCGAAGTAGCCGTTCTCCACCAGGTTCGCCGCCCGAGCGTATGCGACCTCTTCCAACGACGCGTCCCACTCCAGCGTGGCGAGACCCTCCGCGCGGCGCGCTTCATTCATCGCATCGAGCAGCGCCCGAGCCTTCTCCTGGATGCGCGCCAGTTCCACTGGCTGCTCCACGTGCGAGGGCATCGACTGCACCGTCGATGCGGGAGCGGGTTCCAGGGTCGGCGTCGGCGTCGCGGCCAGCTGCGCGACGGTCGTGACTGGCACATCGGGCGTCGGCTCGGGACTGAGGGAAGCCGCCTCCGGTGACACCGTCGCATCCGGTGTCGCTTCGGTGACAACTGTTAGAACGGCGTTGGAGGTGGCGGGCGAATCGTCCCCCGCTGCCGATAGTTCTGGTGCGGAGTCTCGCTCTGCCGCGCGTGTCGCCACAGGCAACTCGGCGAACGCGAGCCCCGCCAGTGAGCAGAGCATGCCCACTGCCAGGAGCCAGGCGAACGGCTTCGAATGCGGCATACCTTCAATGTCGACGGCTACACGCCGCCGGAACATTGGGGGTTGCCACTAATGGGGGTGACTTTCCGCATGCAGGCAACCACGAGCACCCACTCTCCCGGCCTCCCGCCGCTGGTTGGCACGCGCATCGTCGTCATCTCCCAGGGCCTCGAACGCTCCCACGACCGCGCCCGCGGGCTGGAGGAGTTCGGCTACCGCGTGTTGCCCCTCGGCGACCCGGCCGCCCAGAACCTGGCCGCCAACCTCGATCAGGCGGATGCCATCGTCATCGACCTTGGCCGCGAGCTCGCATTCCCCGGTGACGTCGTCACCCGCGTCCGGGTGGATAGCGATGCCCCGCTTGTCGTCGTCGGTTGCGCCGGCACGTTCGCCGAAATGCTCCGCTGTTACGAGGCCGGCGCCGACGACTACTGCCGGCCCAAGTCCGCCACCGAAGAGATCGACCTGCGCCTCCGCGCCATCTTCCGCCGCATCGAGATGGCCGCTCCCGAAGGCCACCAGGGCGTGCCCGCGGTCCTCCGCATCGGCGCCATCGAGATCGACCCCGCCAGCCAGACCGTCACGAAGAACGGCGTCCTCGTCCCGCTCTCCCCGACCGAGTTCCGCCTGCTCGCGACGTTGGCCGAACATCCCGGCGAAGTCATCCCGTCCAAGGCGCTCATCGCCCGCGTCTGGGGCAACCAGTACGCCGGCGAGACGCACTACCTCCGGCTCTACGTCCGCTATCTCCGGCAGAAGCTCGAAGACGACCCCAGCAATCCCGTCTACATCGTCAACCGCTGGGGATCGGGCTACACACTCGATGAGCCGCGCCGGGCGGCCGCTCGCGCCGGGTAGACGAACCACTGATTCCCCGACACAATCGGCCCCCAATCACCATCGGGGGCCGATTCTTTTGTCCAAGACGCCGCACAGCATCCTCCGCAGCTCGCTCGGGTCCATGCACGCCCTGCTCGACAAGGCGGTCGAAGACATGACCGCCGATCACTTCAACTTCCGTCCCCAGGAAGGCGGCGTCAGCGCCTTCTTCAGCCTCTGGCACTACGTCCGCACCGAAGACAACATCATCAACTTCGTCAGCCAGGGAAAGCCGACCGTCTGGCTCGAAGGCGGCTACAACGACGTCTTCGCCCTCCCCCGCAACAGCCAGGGAACCGGCATGACCGAGGCTGAGGCGAACGCCGTCCAGATCCACGATGTGCCGAAGTGGCACGAATACCAGCAGAAGGTCTGGGCGGCCACCGACGCCTACCTCGCGGCCATGTCCCCGGCCGAGTTCGACGAACGCACCGTGACCATCAAGCCGCTCGGCGCGATGTCGCTCTGGGACGGCATCTACGGTGTCTGCTTGAGCCACGGATACCGCCACGTCGGCGAGATCGAGTACGTTCGCGGCGTCCAGGGCCTGGGTGGCCTGACAATCTAGTCGCGCACACGCCCGCTCGCAGGCACCGCCTGGGGGCGTGGCTCCGGTCACCTCACTTCGGGAAGAGCACGCCCTCGGTCGTCATCACCACGTAGTCGTCCACCCTGCGGAAGCCCATGCGTTCGTATACCGGCAGCCCGAGCGGCGTCGCTTCGAGGCACGCGGCCATCGCGCCACGGCCTCGCCCGGCATCGATCGCGGCCGCGGTCAGCGCCGTGCCGAAGCCCTGCTTCCGCTGCGAGGGCGGCACGTACACGTTGTGCACCGCCACCAGCCTCTCGACCGTGATCCCCATCGAGCGGGCAACCGGGTTCCCTTCCAGCAGCCCGAGGTGCAGCGAAACGCCCTCCATCGCGGTCGAACGCTCCACCATCGCCCGCTGGAACTCCTGGTCGTGGTACTCCTCGCGGTCCACTGCGCAGTACAGCTCGATGTCCCCGGCGCGCTCCACCCTGCGGATTTCCAGCCTTGGGTGCCCCGTGGACTCCGGCGGCAGCGGATGCAGTGCCATCACGG
>CALMIW010000515.1 GCA_937864275.1 uncultured Dehalococcoidia bacterium | reverse complement strand
CCGCAACCTGCTGACGGAACCGGGCGAAACCGCCTGCAAACGGATGGAGCAGGGCACCGAGACCTTCACCCGCCGCATCCTCGTTGAAATGAACCACCAGGACCTCGAAGCCTTCATCGCCGGGCTGAAGGCCTTCATCAAGGCGAGCGCGTATGTCGCGAACGTCGAACCAAATCTCGCCGTAGTTGCCATGCCAGGATTGAACGCAGAATGACCACTCCCCGCCGTGTCCGCTCCATCGACCTCGAGAACCCCTTCATCGATTCGTTCGACGGGATGTGCGAAATCCTCCTCGTCCGTCATGGGGAGCAGAAGTTCTTCGAGAACATCCCGCTCGGACAGGCGTACGACGCGCCCCTTTCCGAACTGGGCCAGCGCCAGGCCGAAGCCGTCGGCGAGCGTCTTGCCAACGCCCGCATCGGCCGGGTCTACAGCAGCGATATGAAGCGGGCACACGACACCGCGAAGGCCATCGCCAAGCACCACGGCCTCGAACCGGTCGTGATGCCTGGCCTCAAAGAGATCGACCTCTGGCAGCGGGCTCCCCAGGACAAGGGTCTGCTGGAGATCTACACGCGCGAGCAACTCGCCGATGTCTACCGCGAAGTCACCCGGACCCGCCGCCACGATGCCTACCCGTTCTGCGAGGACGTCGACTCGTTCCGCACGCGCGTCTTCGCGGCGCTCGATGAGGCGATTGCCGAGAGCCACGGCATGCGCATCGTTGTCGCCTGTCACGGTGGCGTCATCAACGCCATCCTCAGCCGGGTGCTCGGCTCGGCATTCGACCACCTCGTGGCCGTCCACCACACGTCGATCAGCGTTATGCGCGCCGCGGACACCCGCCGGGTGATCCTGACCGTCAACGACTATTCGCACGTGATGAGCTTTCAGACCTCGCGCGGCGACGTGAACGCCTGATGGCGACGACCCTTCAGCCTGAGCCGTCCTGGTATGAAGTCGACCCGGAGTTCTACCGCCAGGGCGGCAGTTGCTTCAGCGCCGGCGAAGCGCTCGCCCTTGCCGAAATGGAGGGCGAACGCGTCCTGGTCTGTCCCGGCAACGGGGGCGAAGAAGCGCTCTCCCTCGCAAACCTTGGCGCGACGGTCGCCATCTTCGATTCGACCGAAGGCTCGAAGCGGGCGCGCGCACTCGTCGAGAAGAGCGGCGTGCCGGTGACGTTCATCGAGGGCGCCCCCGGCAGCCCGAAGATTCCCGGAGGGCCTTACGACACGGTCTACAGCGCCTTCGGCCTGCTGAGCGCGCTCGAGTACTTCGACGACTGGGCGGAGGGGATCGCCGGCGCGCTCAAGCCGGGCGGGCGCCTCGTCATCCACGATGTGCACCCCGCCGCGTACGTCCCGGGCGTGCACAAGGGCCTCTTCGCGGTAGCTCACTCCTACTTCGAGGAGGAGGAAGGCGGCCACGGCGCCGGCTGGGCCATGGGAGATCTCATCAGTTCCCTGGGCATCGCCGGCCTCCCGACCGTGCATCTCGAGGAGACGCCCGACTCCGAGCGCTACCAAACGCCGCTGGACCGTTTCCACAACGTGCGCTGGGACGTCCGCTGGCGCCTGCCGGGCGCCTTCGTACTGGTCGCATTCAAGGCGTAGCGGTTCCCGGTTCCACGTTCCCGAGTATTCTTAGCCAATGCTCAAAACCACGAACTGCGGCGAACTGCGTTCCGCCGATGCGCGCAAGACCGTCCGCATCGCCGGCTGGGTCCACCGCCGCCGGGACCACGGCGGCCTCATCTTCATCGATCTCCGCGACTCCAGCGGCATCGTCCAGCTCGTCCTGAATCCCGAGAACGCCGGGGCCCACGCGGCGGCCCATCGCTCGCGCATCGAATGGGTGCTCCAGGTTGAAGGGGTGGTCAGCCCTCGCGACGCCGCCACCGTGAACCCGAACATGGCGACGGGCGAAATCGAGGTCATCCCCTCCTCGGTGACCGTCCTCAACGAGGCGCTCACGCCGCCCTTCTACATCAACGAGCCGGCCGATGTGGATGAGAGCCTGCGACTGAAGTACCGCTACCTGGACCTTCGACGTCCCGAAGTGGCCGAGGTGATCAAGCTCCGGCACGAGGTCGTCTGGTACATCCGCCAGTTCCTCGTGGCGCGCGGCTTCTACGAAGTCGAGACGCCGACTCTGATCAAGTCCACTCCGGAGGGTGCGCGCGACTTCCTCGTCCCGTCGCGGATGAAGCCGGGCCACTTCTTCGCGCTGCCGCAATCGCCGCAGATCCTCAAGCAGTTGCTGATGGTCGCGGGGTTTGAGAAGTACTTCCAGATCGCCCGCTGCTACCGCGATGAGGACACGCGCGCCAACCGCGTGGCCGAACACACCCAGCTCGACCTCGAGATGGCGTTTGTCGATGAGGCGGACATCATGGGCCTCATCGAAGAGCTCTACACCGGCATCGCGAAGCAGTTCGGCACGGGCCAGGTGCAATCGACTCCTTTCCCGCATCTCGACTACTACGACTGCATGGCCCGCTACGGCATCGACCGCCCGGACCTCCGCTACGGACTCGAGTTCGTGGACATCGCCGAGCCGCTGCGAGGCTCTGGCTTCCAGGTGTTCGCCTCGGCACTCCAGGGCGGCGGCGAAATCAAGGCCATCCGCGTGCCAGGCAAAGCCGATATGACGCGCCGGGAGATCGATGAACTGACCGAGATCGCCCGCGGCGGGGGAGCCAAGGGGCTGGCCTACATCGGTTTTCTTCCGAACGAGCTCCGCTCCCCGATCGCGAAGTTCCTCAGCCCCGACGAGATCGCGGCGATCAAGTCCATCTCCGGCGCCCAGGAAGGCGACATCGTCTTCATCGTCGCCGACCAGCCCGAAACGGTGGCGCGGTCGCTCTTCAACGTCCGGGACACGCTTGGCGACCGCCTTGGCCTGAAAGACCCTGACGTCCTCTCGTTCGCCTGGGTCACCGGCTTCCCGCTGCTCGAATGGCGGCCCGAAGAGGAGCGCTGGGACGCGACGCACAACCCCTTCAGCGGCTTCGTCGAGGCCGACCGGGCGAAGCTCGATAGCGACCCGGGCAAGGTCATCGCCCGGCAGTACGACCTGGTCCTGAACGGCGCCGAGGTCGGCGGCGGATCGATCCGCATCAACAACCGCGCCGACCAGGAGAAGGTCCTCGGCCTGATGAACTACACGAAAGAGGAGATGCAGGAACGTTTCGGCGTCGTCCTCGACGCGCTGGAGTACGGCGCCCCTCCCGAAGGAGGCGTCGGCATGGGCATCGACCGGCTCATCATGTCGCTCATCGGCAGCGAGAACATCCGCGACGTGATCGCCTTCCCCAAGGCGTCGTCCGGCTCAGACCCGCTGATGGGGGCGCCCTCGCCGGTCGACGTCTCCCAGCTCGATGAACTCGGCCTGATGCTCAAGCCAGACCCGACGCGAGCCTGAGGGGCCTGCGGCCCCGTTAACTCGCTGTAAAGCCGCGTTTCCTCGCGGCGTGGCGGCGCATTCTCGCCGAAACCCAACCCGTGTACCCTTTTGCACCTGACGGGGGCCAGACGGATCGGCATCCGCGCGCAAAACGTAGTCTTAGCAAACTCAAACCGGCAGGTGCCCATGTCGAACAAGATGCTGACCCTGATGATGGGCTTCGTCGCCTTCCTCATCCTCGCGGTCGGGCTGGTCTTCGTCCTCGCCCTCGCGGGGGGCGGCGATGATGACGACGGCGGCACTCCTGCCGACGGAGACAGCACCCCTCGTCCCAGCACGTCCGGCAAGATTTGCGACGGCGATTCACTCATCATCCCTGGCGACGACCCGTCCTCCGTCCTCGACCCCATCCAGGTGGGCGACGTCACGACGGCTGAGTACGTCGTCGAAATCTTCGGCGGGCTCGTTCCCCTCGACCCCGACCTCGAGGTTCAGCCGGACATCGCGAAGGAGTGGGCTGTCTCCAACGGCGGCAAGACCTACACGTTCAAGCTCCGCGACAACGTGGTCTTCCACTCCGGAACCGCAAAACGCGTTACCGCGAACGACTTCAAGTACAGCATCGAGCGCGCCGCCGACCCCACGAACGCGTCGCCGACCGTCCTCGCCTACCTCGGGAACATCGTCGGCCTCAAAGACCGATTCCAGAACAAGGCCTCCAGCGTCAGCGGCGTGAAGGTGGTCGACGAGTCGACCGTCCAGATCGACCTGATCGAGCCCTCGGACTACTTCCTTTCCGAACTGACCTATCCGGTCGCCTACGTGGTGGACAAAGAACAGATCGAAGGCAACGCCCGGAATTGGACGCAGAAGCCTCGCGGAACCGGCCCCTTCCAGCTGAAGGAGTTCAAGCCAGCGGAGAAGATCGTCCTCGCGAAGAACGACCGCTACCACCTTGGCGTCCCGAAGCTGAACGAAGTCGTGTTCGAACTCGCCGGCGGCAACGTCCTCACTCGCTACGAGAACAACGAAATCCACATCGGCGCCTTCCCGGCCACGCAGCTCGATTCCATCAAGAGCGGCCAGAGCCCGTTGAGCGACGACTACCGCGAAGTGCCCGAGATGGCGGTCTTCTACTTCACTCTGAACCCGCAGAAGGCCCCGTTCGATGACCCGAAGGTCCGCCAGGCCTTCGCCATGACCATCGACCGGGAGAACATCAATACCGTCCTCCTCTACGACGCCTACCGGATCGCCGACGGCTTCGTACCCCCGGAGACCCCGGGCTACAGCGAGTCCGTGAAGTCGTACCCCTACGATCCGGCGAAGGCGAAGCAACTGCTCCAGGAATCGAAGTACGCCGGAAAGCTTCCTCGCATCGTCCTGACGTACAGCGGTACCGGCGCGGCCCCCGGAGACCTTCTGGTTGCAATCCAGAAGGGCTGGTCCGACACGCTCGGCATCGAGATCGAACTCCAGGCCGTCGATAGCTCGGCGTTCCTTCGCGAGCAGCGCAAGGGCCAGTTCCAGATGCAGTCCGATGGCTGGTCGGCCGACTACCCGGACCCCGAAGACTTCCTGGGCAAGCTCTTCGCCAGCGATAGCACGCTGAACTACACCAGGTACAAGAACGACGAAGTCGATGCACTGTTGAAGCAGGCCCGAACAGAAACAGACCGGATCAAGCGGTACGACCTCTACCGGCAGGCCGAGCAGAAAATCGTCGATGACGCCACCGTCATCCCGACGTTCTGGCCGGTCTCCCACACGCTGGTGAAGTCCTGCGTGAAGGGGTTGCCGGCCGCCGCGCTGGTCATCCCGCGCTTCCGCTACGTCGAAATCAAGGACGAGTAGGCAGTGGGCCCAGGGCTTGCCGGCTATATCATTCGCCGCTTGCTCTGGGCTGTCCCGGTGCTCTTCCTCATTTCCATAACCGTGTTCGCGATGCTCCGGCTCGCGCCCGGTTCCCCGATCGACGCGATCCTGGGCCAGCGCTACACCGAGGAGCAGGCCGCCGTCCTCCGCGATAAATACGGCTACGACGATCCGCTCCCCATCCAGTACGTGAAGTACATCGGCAATCTCGCACAGGGCGACCTCGGCGTTTCGACGCGCCACCGCGACTTCACGGCGAGCGAGATCATCTGGCCCAAGGTCTGGATCTCCACGCAGATCGGCTTCATCGCGCTCATCATCGTCTTCGGGCTGGGCATCCCGGTGGGGATCTACGCGGCCATGGCGCGGGGCACGTTCATCGACCCGCTGACGATCTCGTTCTGGCTGGCTATCGAGGCCGTCCCGACCTTCGTCCTCGCCACGCTCGCCAGCTGGTTCTTCGCCCTCAAGCTGGGCATCGTCGACCTCGGTTACGAGGGCGTTTGGAGCCCCAACATGATCGTCCCGATCATGGTGATGACGCTGCCGGGCGTGGCCGGCGTCGCGCGCTTCATGCGGGCATCGGTCATCGGGGTGCTCGGAGAGGACTACATCCGGACGGCTCGCGCGAAGGGACTCAAGGAGCAGACGGTCGTCATCACCCACATCACGCGAAATGCCCTCCTGCCGATGATCACCGTGATCGGGCTCTCGCTCCCGGGCATCACCGCCGGCTCCCTCTTCGTCGAAGTCGGCTTCGGCATCCCCGGCATCGCCAACGAGTCGCTCCAGGCCGTCCTCGCTCCTGACTACGACGTCGTCCTGGCGCTGGTGCTCTTCGGCGCCACGCTGTTCGTCCTCGCCAATGTTGCAATCGACATCCTCTACGGGTTCATCGACCCGCGGGTGCGGGTTGGAGCCGGCCGTGGCCAGTGACGTCTCCGCTGCCATCCTCGCGCCGGAATTCTCTGAACCGGAGATCGCGGCGCCCCGCCGCTTCCGCACGCTGCGCGAACTCCTGCGCAAGAAGATCGCGGTCCTCGCAATCGGCTACTTGCTGCTCTTCTACGTGTGCGGCATCTTCGCGCCGCTCATCGCGCCGTACGGTCTGAACGAACAGGAACTCACGGTCGAGGCGCGCCTCCAATCGCCGTCCTCGGATCACATCCTTGGCACGGATCGGCTCGGGCGGGACATGTTCACGCGGGTCCTCTACTCGGCTCGTACGACCGTCGTCTTCACCATCGTCATCATGATCTCCGGCGGGCTTTTCCTCGGCCTCGGCCTGGGCCTTCTCGCCGGCTACCGCGGCGGCTGGGTCGATACGGCGATCATGCGCACCGGCGAGGTCCTCTCCGGGATGCCCACCCTCATCTTAATGCTCGCCATTACGGCCTCGTTCCGAGGGCGCATCAACTCGTGGTCCTTCTGGCTCGAAGATCACACCTTCCTGGGCGACGACGCGAAGACGCTCGTGAAGTTTACCATCATCTCGATGGCGACCGTGCCATTCGCCTGGCTTGGCAGTTCGCGCATCGTCCGCAGCCAGGTGCTCGCCATCCGCGAACAGGCCTACATCACGGCGGCGGAATCGCTCGGCGCCGGCACGCCCCGGATCCTGTTCCGCCACGTCCTCCCGGGCGTCTTGCCCCTGTTCCTCGTCGGGCTCTCCTCCGGCATGGCGGGCATCGCCGGCGCGGAAGTCGCGCTGAGCTATCTCGGGCTCGGCATCGACGACCCCGCGGCGAGCTTCGGCAATCTTATCGGCG
>CALMIW010000514.1 GCA_937864275.1 uncultured Dehalococcoidia bacterium | reverse complement strand
GCTGGGCGGGGTGGCTCTACGCCGGCGCCCACGTGACCTTCGTCCTGGGCGGGCTGTTCTTCTTCGTGCTGCAGCCGCTGTCGGCGGTGCTGCTGCTCATCGCCACGGGGGCGGTCGCGTGGCGCGCAAGGGCGAGCCGGCCGCGCGTGGGGGCGGCAACGATTCCCGCCTGAACCGAAATGCCCCGGCGCGGGTATGCTCCCGTCCGGGCGGTGTGGCCGTGTGCGTAGCATGACGCAACTTGCCTTATACTTCCCGGCGCTGCGCACCTGCGCCCGGAGAAGCAACCCATGTCTGTCGTCCTCGTTTCCGATGAAGGGCACGTCCGTACCATCCGCCTGAACCGGCCGGAGGTGAAGAACGCCGTCTCCCAGGAACTCGCCTGGGGGGTCATCGGCGCGATCGAAGACGCCACCAAAGACGACAACGTCTGGCTCATCTGCCTCACCGGGAGCGGCGACTCGTTTTGCTCCGGCCTCGACCTGCGCGGTTCGGAACCGTACACGCCCCAGACCCCGATGACGGCGCAGCTCGACGACCTGGGCTGGGTTTCGCAGTTCCTGCTCACCCTGCGCGAGAAATGCGAAAAGCCGATCGTCGGCGGCCTCAACGGCGTGGCGGTCGGCGCCGGCCTCTCGCTCGCGCTGGCGACGGACATCCGCCTGATGAAGCGAAGCGCCCGCATCCTGGCCGGCTACCCGCGCATCGGCGGTTCGCCGGATGGCGGCATGACGTTCACGCTCTCGCAGGCGCTCGGTTACGAACAGGCCATGCGCTTCCTCCTCGAGAGCAAGACCGTCGACGCGGACGAAGCGCTCCGCCTCGGCCTCGTCGGCGAAGTGGTGGACGACGACAAGTGGGACGCCCGCCTGGCGGAGTACTGCCAGACGCTTTGCCAGATCGTCTCGCCGATCACCATGCGGATGACCAAGCGAACGCTCGTGAAGGCGACCACGGCGATCGACCTGGAAGCCCAGACCCGGCTCGAACTGGTGAGCATCGGCAAGGCCTTCGCCAGCCAGGATGCGAAGGAGGCCCGCCAGGCCTTCCTCGAGAAGCGGACCCCGACCTTCGTCGGCAAGTAGCAGCCGATCTCATCGTTTCGTTCGGAAGGCCCGCACCCGAGTGCGGGCCTTTCTCTTTCGCCGCCTTCGAAAGGCGAACGTTAACCACCAACGTTAATCACGGAGTGGCAGAATCCGCTCGGCCCGGCAAACGGTCTCCATGGGGCAAACGTGGCCTACCGTCCTTCCCCCGCGACCCGCGGGACGTCGTCTGGTCCTGGGGCGCCAGCCGGGGGCGCCCTCTCCCAACTACCCTTTGTGCGGTTCGGGCAGGACGGCGACACAGACCATCGCGACGCCGTTCATCACGACCGCCATCAGGATCGGCAGCGTGTAGCTCTCGCGGGCGTCGTACATCGCGCCCGCTACCACCGGCCCGAGCAGCGCTCCGACCCCCGCGGCGGTGTAGAGCACGCCCAGGATGCTCCCGGTGTGCCTGCCACCGAAGTAGTCCGCCGTGAGCGCCGGCACCAGGGCGACAAACCCGCCGTACGCCGCACCGAACGCGAGGGCGAACAGGCTCAGCGACCAGCCGTCCGTCGCGCCGAGCCACGAGAACAGGGTCACCGCCATCGCCGCGAACGTCGCCACCAGCGACCGGCGCCGGCCAAAGCGGTCGGCGGTGCTGCCCAGTACGAGCCTCCCCAACGTGCTTCCCACGCCGATGAGGCCGACCAGCAGGGCGCCGAACCCGTCCGAGAAGCCCTCGTCCCTGGCGTACGGGGCGAGGTGAGCGAACGGAATGAAGATGCCCAGGCTCGTCGCGATGCTCGCGAGATAGAGGAGATGGAACGGACGCGCGCGCACCGCCTGGCGGAGCGTGGTCCCGGCGGCGACCGCGGCCGTGCTCCCGGGCGCACCAGCCTCGCCGTCGGGACGCAGCCCGCGCCGCTCGGGCGAGTTGTCGACGGCAAACGCTGCCGGGAGCCCGATGAGCAGGGTCATCGCTGCCAGCGTGAGGTAGGTCGACCGCCACCCCCACAATTCGATGCTGCCAGACGCCATCAGCGGGATGGCCAGGGTGCCTGCGCCGATCCCGGCGACTGCCATGCCGGAGGCCATGCCCCGCTTCTTCACGAACCAGCGCTGGACGGCGCCGACCACCGGGACATAGGCCAGGCCCACCCCGACACCCACGCAGACGCTGTAGGTGAGGTAGATCTGCCAGAGCGCCTGCGCCGCCGCCGCGAGCAGCAAGCCCACCGCGATCAGGAGGATGCCGGCGAGCACCACCGGCTTCGGCCCGATGCGGTCTGCGAGCGGCCCGCTCACCGCGCCCAGGCCGAAGTAGAGGAAGCCGGTCAGCGCGAAAACGAGCGAGATATCGCCGCGTGTCGCATCGAACTCATCCCGGAGGGCGTGGAAGAACGCAGCGAAGGAGTAGGCCACGCCGAACCCGACGAAGAGCACGCCGAAAGCAGCGCCCACCACGACCCAACCGTGGAATATCCGTGCTGCGGGTGCGGCCGGCGAAGTCATCGGCGGATTCTAGGCACTCGCGTGGGACAACGCCGGGGCGCCTCGCCTATGGTGGATGGAACCCCGAGTGCCCGGCGCTTCTCCCGGGCGCGGAAGTGAGACATCCCGAATGGCCGACAGCAAACACACGCCCTCCGGCAACTACCCAGCGCATGCCCGCGCCCAGGTGCTCGACCTCGAAGCGGCGGCGGACCGGCTCGTCGCGAAGCTGCCCGGGACGAGACGCCAGACCGAGAACCTCGCGCGCGAGGCCGGCTCCTCCGTGTTGATGATGGCGATGGAAGCAGGCGACCAGATCCAGGAACATTCGGCGCCCGGCGTCGTCTCGATCCACGTCATGCGGGGACACGCCACCATCGCCGCCGAAGGCGAGGCATTCTCGCTCCGCCCCGGCCAACTCGCGCTGTTGCAGCCCGGCATCCGCCACGATGTGCGCGCCGAAACGCAGTCCGTCCTGGTCCTCGTCGTTTCGGGCGGGTAAGCCACTACGTGGCGGGCACCGTCGGGTTCTCCTTGCCCAGGATCTGGTCGAACCGCGTCTTGATGCTCGCCAGCATGTAATCCTGCGCCGGGATGATGTAGAAGGTGTCGGTCAGCACCGCGTCGAGGACCTG
>CALMIW010000513.1 GCA_937864275.1 uncultured Dehalococcoidia bacterium | reverse complement strand
ATTGAGGACGGCCTGCCGGCACTGGCGGTCTGCGGCGGCTTCCAACTCTTCGGACACCGCTACGTGGACCACGCCGGTGGGGTCATCCCCGGCATCAGCGTGTTCGACCTGGAGACGCGGCATCCCGGCCCGGTCGCGGACCGCTGCATTGGCGACGTGGTCATCGAGACGGCGGACGGCGAAGTGGTCGGCTTCGAGAATCACGGGGGACGGACGTACTTGGCGCCGGGCCAGGAGCCGTTCGGGCGGGTGCGCAGAGGGGCGGGCAACAACCACGAAGACGGGACGGAAGGCGCGCGACACAAGAACGCGATCGGCACGTACCTCCACGGGAGCCTGCTGCCGAAGAACCCCTCGCTCGCGGACGCGCTGATCCTCGCCGGGCTGCGCCGCAGGTACGGACCGGACGTCGCACTCGGCCCGCTGGACGACAGCGTTGAGCGGCAGGCGCACGCAAACGCCGTGGGGGTAGCGGAGAAACGGCGCGGTTGACGGCGCGGGGATCCGGGTCCTCCGCTAATCGTCGACGACGGCGTCGACTTCGACCTCTATGAGCATCCCGGGGGCCATGAGCGCGCTCACCTGGACCATCGTCGCCGCCGGCTTCACGTCGCGGAAGAACTCTCCGTGGGCCTTGCTGAACTCTTCCCAGCGGCGGATGTCGGTGACGAACATGCGCGTGCGGACGACGTGGCGCATGGCGGCGCCGGCCTCGATGAGGGCGCGCTCAATGATCTCGAAGCAACGCTTCGCCTGCAGATAGCCGTCGTCGCCCCCGTAGATGGCGCCGTCGGGTTCGGCGGACGTGGTGCCGGCGACCGAGACGTGATTGCCGACGCGCACGGCGCGCGAGTAGCCGACGACGTCTTCCCAGGGGCCGCCCGACGAGATGAGCCTGCGTGTCATGAGTTCCCTCCGGCTGGAATGGTGTGACGAATCTGGCACAGCGGCCCGCCAGGCGACAGGGCCAAAACGGCACCTTCAGGAGTCTCTCCAGTGCGAGCGGCGGGCGGTCCGGCCTGGCGGGAGCTATGCCTCGTCTTCCCAGAGGCCGGCCTGTTGCGTGGGCGCCTGGGGCTGCTCGGGGAGTGGGATGCCAAGGTGGTGGTAGGCGGCGGCCGTGGCCATCCGCCCCCGCGGGGTCCGGTTGAGGAAGCCGCACTGCAGGAGGAACGGCTCGTAGACGTCCATGATTGTGTCCGACTCTTCGGAGATTGCGGCGGCGATGGTTTCCAGGCCGACCGGCCCGCCCCCGAACTTCTCGATGATGCAGCGGAGGACGGCGCGGTCGGCGTCGTCCAGCCCGAGGTCGTCCACATCGAGCTTCGCGAGTGCCTCGCGCGCGGAGGCGAGGTCCACCACGCCGCCGTTCCTCACCTCCGCGAAGTCGCGGACGCGGCGGAGGAGCCGGTTGGCGATACGCGGGGTGCCGCGCGAGCGGCGGGCGATCTCCATCGCGGCATCATCCGGGACCTCGGTGTGGAGGATGCTGGCCGACCGTTTCACGATGGTGGTCAGGGTCGGGGTATCGTAGAAGTCCAGGCGGAAGACGGAGCCGAAGCGGTCGCGCAGCGGCGCGCTGATCATCGCGTAGCGCGTGGTGGCGCCGATGAGCGTGAAGCGCGGCATGGCAAGACGGACGGTGCGCGCGCCGGGACCCTTGCCAATGACGAGGTCGAGGGCGAAATCCTCCATAGCCGGATAGAGGATCTCTTCGACGGCGCGCGAGAGGCGGTGAATCTCGTCGATGAAGAGGATGTCGTGCTCTTTGAGGCCGGTGAGGATTGCGGCCAGGTCGCCCGGGCGTTCGAAGGCCGGTCCGCTTGTGGTCCGGATGGCCACGCCCATCTCGTTGGCGATGATGTTGGCGATGGTGGTCTTGCCGAGGCCGGGAGGCCCGTAGAGGAGGAGATGGTCGAGCGCTTCGCCGCGGGCCTGGGCGGCCTCGACGGCGATGCTGAGGTTCTCCTTGATGCGGTCCTGGCCGGGGAACTCGCCGAGCGAGCGGGGGCGCAGGGAGCGTTCATCGCCGTCCTCGGCGCCGACATCGGCGGCCACGATGCGTCCTTCGTCGGTCACACGGCGAGTATACCGCACGGATGTTCTACGGCGCGGAGTTGTTCTCCATCGCGGCGCGAATGACTTCCCGGAGCGTCGCCAGTTCGTAGGGCTTCTGGATGAAGCCCGAGAGCCCGCGGCTCCCGAAACGCTCGGTGGCGTCCTGCTCGGCGTATCCGCTCATGAGGACGATGCGGGCATCCGGCCGAATCTGCTTGATGGCGGCGAACGCTTCTTCGCCGTTCATGCGCGGCATCGTCATGTCCAGGAGGACGCAGCCGATTTCGGGGTGTTCCCGGAACAGGTTGAGTCCCTCGAGCCCGTCGGCGCCCTCGAGGACCTCGAAGCCAAACGCCTTCAGCGCTCTTGCGGTCACGGCGCGCACGGTCGGCTCGTCATCGACGACGAGGATGGTGCCGGAGCCTCGCCATGCGGCGGGGTTCGCCGACGGGGCCGGTTGGGCGGCGGCGGCGGCGTTCGCCGGGAAGAGCAGGCGGAAGGTCGTGCCTTTCCCCGGCTCGCTGTCGACGGTGATGGCGCCGCGGTGGCCGCGCATGATGCCGAGCGTGGCGGCCAGGCCGAGACCCCGACCCGTGAACTTGGTGGTGAAGAAGGGATCGAAGATGCGCGCCAACGTCTCCGGCGACATACCGCAGCCGGTGTCCTGGACCTCGAGCGCCACGTAGCGCCCCGGGGGCAGGTCCGGCGCGAGGTAGGCCTCGGCGAGGAGGTCGCTCGTCGCGTCCACGACGGAGGTGGAGATGGAGACGACGCCCGAGCCCTCGCCAATGGCGTCGCTCGCGTTGACGACGAGGTTCATGACCACCTGTCGGAGCTGGGTCGCGTCGGCCTGGACCGACGGCAAGTCGCTGGCGAGGTGGAGCCGGAGGTCGACCGCCTTGCCGATGGAAACGCGGAGGAGGTGCGTCATCTCCTGGACGACGCTGCTGAGGTCCACGTCCTGGATGAGGAACCGGCCCTTGCCGGAGTAGGCCAGCATCTGGCGGGCGAGTTCGGCGGCCCGCTGCCCAGCGAGTTCGATCGCCTCGATCGTCTCCCGCGCGGGAGAACTCGGAGAAAGTTCGGCGAGCGCGATGCCGGCGTTGCCGAGGATGCCGACGAGGAGGTTGTTGAAGTCGTGGGCGATGCCGCCGGCGAGGACGGCGAGGGACTCCGACTTCTGGGCCTGGAGGAGTGCTTCGGCGCTCCGCTTGCGCTCGGTGATGTCCCTGCTCGTGATCACGACGCCACGGACCGTCCCGTCTTCGAGGCGCACCGGGCTGTAGGCGACGTCGAGCCAGGTATCCAGTTCGCCGGGGATCAGGCGCTCGAAGTTGAGCGATTCCCCGGCCAGCGCGCGCGCCAGGGTCTCGTCGAAGTCGGACCGCGACTCCGGCGGGACGAGGTCCCGGTAGGGCCCTTCCAGCGCGCGGCCGGGATGCGTGCCGGCCCATGCCGCGCGCGCGGCGTCGTTTAGCTTGATGATCTCGCCGCGAGTGTCGAGCAAGACGATTCGGTCGTACGAACCGGAGAAGACCGCCTCCAGGTCCGCTGCCTTTTCGCGAACGGCGGCCTCGGCGCGGACCTGCTCCGTGACGTCGGTGGCGGTACTGCCTGCGCCGACGATGTTCCCGGTGCTGTCGCGGAGCGGGAAGGCCGAGACGAGCAGATCGATCGTGTGGCCGTCCTTGTGTCTGCGCTTGGTCGGGACGCCGGAGTAGCCCTCTCCGGTGAAGAGGCGCTGGAGGCGTTCCAGGGTGCTGTCGACGACTTCAGCTTCATCGACGTAGAGCATCGAGGCCGGCTTTCCGATCACTTCCCCAGCGGTGTAGCCGTAGACGCGCTGGGCGCCCGGGCTCCAGGATGTGAGGATGCCGTCGAGGTCGACCGCCAGGATGGCGTCGTTCGCCGATTCGACGATGATCGCGAGGCGTTCGGCGCGCTCGCGTGAGGCACGCTCCTCCTCTTCGAGCCGGATGCGCTCGGTGATGTCGCGCGAGCTGCCGATGATCTGGTGGCATCGCCCCTCGGCATCGACGACGGGAGACATGGTGGTCTGGATGTGGGGCCGTCCTCCGAAGGGGATGATCTCTTCGTAGGTGATCGGGTGCCCGGCGGCGATGCACTCTTCGTAGCGAGCGACGGCGGCCTTTGCCGACGCCTCCGGTAGGGCGTCCTGGATGAGACGGCCGGCGATCCGCTCGGCAGAGAGCCCGGTCATCCGTTCGAAGGCGGAATTCACCATGGCAACCCGGAAGTTGCGCCCTTCTTCGCCTTCTTCAACGTTGAGTGCGAAGAGGCCATCGGTGGTGTTCTCGATGACCGCGCGATGGTGCGCGGTTGCCTGGGTCAGGGCGAGTTCGGCGCGTTTCCGGTCCGAGATGTCCCGGATGACCATGGCAACGGCCACAGCCTCGCCTTCCTCGTCGCGCACCGGGTCGTAGCTGTACTCCCACCAGGTTTTCTCGCCCGTGTCCGGGTCGGCGAGCTCGAGTTCTAGCGTGGTCCGCTCGCCGTTGAGGGCGCGGCGGTGGTAGTGGCGGAACCCGCGCCAGTGCTCGGGAGCCACGTACTCCTCCATGCTGTGACCGGTTTCCGGGGTCCGGCCGATGAACTTGCGGGTGCGTTCGATGGAGAGGGGGTTCCCGAGGATGAATTGCCGCTCGACATCCACGAGGGTGAGGGCTTCGTTCATGCTCGAGAACACTGCCTGGAGGGCGGCCTCCCGCTCGGCGAGCTCTTGCTGGAGGCGGAGCGACTCGGTGATGTCCCGCGCCGCAATCGAGACGGCATAGACTTCGCCGCGGTCGTTGCGCACGGGGTTGAAGGTGAATTCGTGCCAGCTGACTGCGCCGTCCGTGGCGGTCGATGTCCCGGTGGTTGTCACCCGTTCGCCGGCGAAGGCTCGGCGGCACTGCCGCTCGAAGGCAGCGACGTCCGAGTCCTCCACCCAGCGGCGGAGGTCGTCTCCGGGAGAGGGGGCCGTGCCGGTGGAGTCCAGGGCCCGAGCCAGCCCGGCTTCGTTCGCAACGATGAGTTCAAGGTTCGGCCCGACGACGAGGACGGCCTCGGATGTGCTCTCGAAGATGGCTTTCAGCTGGGCGCGGGCCTCGTCCAGCTGGATTTGCTGATGCTTTCGCTCGGTGATGTCGCGGATGGTGATGGCGATGCCGTCTCCGAGCTTGACGACCGTCTGGTGGATCCACTTCGCGCGGATGAACTGCGAACCGAGCTCGACTTCCTGGTCGAGGACTTCGCCGGTCTCGGCGACCCGGGCGTACGCCTCCATGAACCCGCGGTCGCGGACGCGCGGCAACAACTCACCGAGCAGTCCGCCAAGCGCGGTGTCGCGGGGGATGGTGAGCAACTGCCCGGCGGCGGCGTTCATATCGACGATGCGGAAGTCCGTCACGTTCCCGTGTTCGCCGCGGACGGCGACGAGGATGAGGAAGGCGTCTTTGCTGAGTTCGGCTGCCGCGCGATAGCGCTCTTCGGACGCCCGCAGCGCCTGTTCGCTGGCCTTCTGTTCCCGGAGGTCGTAGAGCAGTGTCGCGCTGCCGGTGTGATGGCCGTCGGCGTCGTGCAGCGGGAACGAAGTCATGCGGACCGGGATTTCGTGGCCGTCCTTGTGGAGGCGGACGGTCTCGGCGTCGATGGGCTCGCCGGAAGTGATGGCGTCGACGTGCGTGAGATTGACCTCGAGGTCGGCGGGGCGGCCGAGCCGGGTCATGCGCGAACCGATCGCCTCGGCCGCGGTGTAGCCGAACATCCGCTCGGCCGCCGCGTTCCAGCTGGTCACCCTGTGGTTGGTGTCGCGGCCGATGATGGCGACGGCGGCGGACTCGACGATGGTGGCGAGCAGCTGGCTCTGTTCTTGCTGGGCGCGGCGCTCTGTCAGGTCGAGGCAGACTGCGACGGCGCCGATCGGTTCGCCGTCCGCGTCGCGGAGGGGGGACGCGGCGACATGGCCGGGAAACCTGCTGCCATCGCCGCGGACAAGGTTGATCAGGCGGGAGTGGGTGCCCGGGCCACCGGCTTCCTTGAGCACTTCCAGTCCCCTGCGCGCGTCCTCCGGCTCGAAGATCCGCTCGATGAGGCGGCGTCCGAGGGCTTCTTCGGCGGGGATTCCGAACATCGCTTCGGCTGCGGCGTTCCAGTAGAGCGTGACACCATCCAGGTCGACGGCGAAGGCGGCCGCCTGCATGTTGTCCAGCATTTCCGCCCGGAAGGTGATCCGCTGGTCCAGCTGGCGCCGGACGCTGACGTCCCGGGCGATTCCCTGGATGGCGACGGGTTTGCCGTTTTCCAGGAGCAGCTGGCTGCTGATTTCGACCCAGCGGGGTTGGCCGCCGGCGTGGCGGATCTGGACTTCGTAGAACGAGAAGTCGAGGTCACCAGCGAGCTTCGCGGCGATCTGGGCGCGCGTCGGTTCGAGGTACTCCGGGAGGAGGAGCTCCGCCATGCTTTTCCCGAGCAGCTGGGCGCGGGTATAGCCTGTGAGCCGTTCGGCGGCGGCATTGGCAGCGGTGAAGCGGCCCTCGAAATCGACGGTGTAGATAGCGTCGTTGGCCTGTTCGAGCCGGCGGGCGGCATCGGCGGCTTCGGACTGGCGGGCGCCCCTGCGCGCCCAGAGCGTGGCGCGAAAAGCGAGCGAACGCTCGGTGCCGGAGACGTAGAACTCGTCGGCGCCCGCCGCGAGGCCTGCGTCGAGCGTCGCGGCCTCCGCATCTTCGATGCCGGCGAAGACCCATGGGCGCGGCCCGCCGCCCGGCAGCAGCAGCGCCAGTTCGCGTGCCAGCGACTCGACCGGGAACCCATCGAGAACGACGGCATCGAACTCCGAAGTGAGAGGCTTACGGGGAGGGGCGACAGACGGGTTGATGCCCGCCTGGCAGAGGGCCTGGCAGAGGCGTTCGGCGATCTCCGGCTCGGCAGCGACAACAGCAACGTTCACGAGTGGCGCGTGTGCCTCGGAGGTGTGATTCGCGGAAGCGCGGACGGGCTCCCCGGTGCTTCCGAAGAATAGTAAGTGAGAAAGATTCGCGAATACTCTAGGCATTACCCCCTAATTTGGGACGCCCGCTTCACGTTAGCGGTGGGGAGCTCCCCGGGAGCCCGTGGACCTACGAAACCGTGTTGCGGCCCCGGCGGCGGCCCATGCTGCCTGTGCTGAACGGATACATGACAAGGTTCACGTGGCGCCGTTTCTCGAGCATGCGCTGCAACCGCTTGAGGCTCTGGTTGACGAGGGGCCGGTGGTAGGGCCGCCTCACTTCGAGTAGCGGGATCATCACCGTTACTTCGTGAGGCGCCCGCTTGAGACGGTCGTCGACGTAGCGCGCAATCGGGTCCGAGACGGTTCGGAATGGCGAGGCGATGACGATCAGCGGGATCGACGGGAACTGCTTGCTCCAGCGCTTCTCCACGGTCGAGGGAGCCTCCGGATCGACGACGACGTGGACGGCGGTTACGTCGCGGGAGCGTTCGCAGGCGGCACCGAGGGTCATCACCGTTGCGAGGTTGATGTCCTCGACCGGGACGATGATGGGCACACGCGATTCGCCGCGGGGCTGCATGTCCAGCTCCGCCTCCGGCGAGACGAAGAGCTGGCGGTGGAGGCGCTTGTAGAAGCGTCCGATCCACCAGAGACCGACGGTGAGCAAGGGGATGGCGATGACGACGATCCAGCCGCCCTCCGCGAACTTGGTGACCATGATGATCACGAACACGATGCCGGTGACGATGCCGCCGAACCCGTTGATGAGCGCGGACTGCTTCCAGCCGGGGCTCTTCCGCCGGAACCAGAGCGCGACCATGCCGGCCTGGGCAAGGGTGAAGCAGAGGAAGACACCGAGGGCGTAGAGCGGGATGAGCTGCGTGGTTGTCGCGTTGAAGATGATGAGCAGCAGGGCGGCGAAGGTGGTGAGCGCCGCGATGCCGTAGCTGAAGACGAGGCGGTTGCCCCGGGCGTGGAAGACGCGGGGCATGTATCCATCGCGGGCGAGGATGGCCGTGAGGATGGGGAAGCCGTTGTAGGCGGTGTTCGCGGCGAGGAAGAGGATGCCGGCGGTGAACCCCTGGAGGAGGTAGTACATGAAGTTCCGGCCGAAGACCTCCTCGCCTACCTGCGACATGACCGTTTCTTTGTCGCCGTGCTCGAAGATGATGCCGAAGTGGCGGGCCAGCAGGGTGGTGCCGATGAAGAGGAAGCCGAGGAGCACGGCCATGGCGGCCATGGTGATGATCGCGTTCTTCCATTCCGGCGCCTTGAACGAGGAGACGCCGTTGGATATCGCCTCGACGCCGGTGAGGGCCGCGCAGCCGGCGGAAAACGCGCGCAGGACGAGGAAGAGCGTCAGCGCGTGGGTGGCGTCTTCGACCGCCTCCTTCGGTTCGCCGGTCTTGAGGATGTTCGGGTCGTCGCTGAGGAAGACGCGGACCATCCCGAAGATGATGGTGCCGGAGAGAATGAAGACGAACCCGTACGTCGGGATCGAGAACAGCGTGCCCGATTCGCGGATACCGCGAAGGTTGCCGAGGGCGATAAGCGCGATCAGCCCGACGGCCAGCGGGACGCGCGCGCTGTCGACATCCGGGGCTGCCGAGACGATGGCTTCGACGCAGGCAGCGATGCTCACCGAGGCGGTGAGGGTGTAGTCGATCAGGAGGGCGGCCCCGGCGATGAGACCCGCATAGACGCCGAGGTTTTCGAGCGCGACGGTGTAGGCGCCGCCGCCGGCCGGGTAGGCCTTGATGAGCTGGCTGTACGAAACCACGACGATGCCCAGGAGGGCCGTGATGGCGAGGGCGATGGGGAGCGAGAGGTGGATGGCCGACGTGCCCGCGAGCACGAGGATCAGCAGGATCTCCTGGGTGGCATAGGCGGTAGAGGAAAGGGCATCGGAGGAGAAGATGGCGAGCGCGACCTTCTTGCTGAGGCGCTCCTCGGCCAGCCGCTTGCTGTTCATCGAAGTGCCGACGAGCGAGTCCTTCAGGTCGGCGAGGCGCCCACCCCAGCCGCTGCGGCGTTCGGCGAACTCGGTGGCCTCGAAGTGCCCCGCGTCCATCTCGACGATGCCCGCGTGGGGGAATTCAACGCGGTAGCGAGTGACCCGCCCTTCTTTATCGGCGACCGGTGTGTACTGTGGGCCGGACCCTGACGAGGGCATTGGCGTAGGTTACCCCCCGGATGCTTATGGTCTGCAACTAGCGATGGACCTGCCCTGGGGTTGGGCGGCACTGGCGGCCACCCTGTCCCGGTGGTAGAAGATTCCAACGGAGAACGCTGTGGCCGCTAACGAACCCCAAAACGACGTGTATATCAAGGACCTCCCGCTCCTGGCGCGGTTGCCGGACGACGACCTGAAGGCATTGGCCGCGCGCGGCCGGGTGCGGCGTTTCAACGCCGGTTCCACGATCTTCCACGAAGGCGACCCCGGCGACGCCATCTATGTCGTGGTCGATGGCCGCATCCGCATGAGCCGGCTCTCCGGCTCGGGCACCGAGGCGACGCTCGCCCTCATTGGCCCGGGGGATTGCACCGGCGAGCTTGCGCTGTTCGACGGGCGGCCGCGTTCGGCCACGGCTACCGCGATGCAGGCGACGCGAACCTTCATCGTCTCGCGCGATGACTTCGTGAACTGGGTGAAGGAGCGGCCGGCCGCCTCGCTGGCGCTGCTCGAGACGCTCTCGCTGCGCATCCGGCGGACCAACGAAATCGTGACGGACCTCGTCTTCCTGGATCTGCCACACCGGCTCGCAAAGCACCTGCTTTCACTGGCGGCTTCGCACGCCGAAGGCCCGAATGCGCGCCGTCCGCGCCTCCAGGTGACCCAGGCCGAGCTCGCTTCGATGCTGGGCGTGAGCCGCGAGAGCGTGAACAAGCAACTCAACCAGTTCGCCCGGGACGGCTGGATCACGCTCTCGCGCGGGGCGGTCATCATCGACGATGCCGAGGCGCTGCGGACGTTCGCCTAGGGGCTGTGGCTCCCGGCTGAAATCGACAACGGGACCCCGACGCCTCCAGAATGCCCGCACACCCGGTGGAGGACTCCCTCATGCGCTTTGGCTTCTGGCCCGGCCCGAACAATTCCTGGAGCGACACGCTCGCCCTGGCGAAACACGCCGAGACCACCGGCTGGCACGGCCTGTGGTACGCCGACCACTTCATGCCCAACGCCGAGGACACGAGCGGCCCCACTTCGGAGTGTTGGACGACGCTGGCCGCCCTGGGCGCCACGGTCCCGCGAGTGCGCATCGGGGCGCTCGTCACCGGGAACACCTACCGTCACCCGGCAGTGCTGGCAAAGATGGCGGCGAACGTCGACAACATCTCCGGTGGACGCTGCGTCCTCGGGCTCGGCGCGGGCTGGCAGGAGAACGAGCACAAGGCGTACGGGATCAACTTCTCGACGCTGGGCGGGCGCATGAACCGCTTCGAAGAAGCCTGCCAGGTGGTCACCGGGCTGTTCGCCAACGCGCAGACCGACTTCAGCGGCAAGTACTACCAGCTGACGAACGCGCCGCTCGCGCCCAAGCCGGTCCAACAGCCGCTGCCTCTGCTGATCGGCGGCGGGGGCGAACAGCGGACGCTCCGGATCGCGGCGAAGTACGCCAACGAATGGAACGTCTGGGGGACTCCCGAGGTGCTCGCACGCAAGGGCGCGATCCTTGACCAGTACTGCCAGGAGATCGGCCGCGACCCGAAGTCCATCAAGCATTCGACGCAGGGGATGCTCGTCCTGACCGACGATTCGGCCGCCGTCGAGCGGATGAAGGCATCCGGACGGCCGGTCATCGGCGGCGACGGCCCGGGCGTGCGCGCCGTCATCGAGCAGTACGCAGAAGCCGGCGTCGATGAGGTCATCATCCCGGACTTCAACCTGGGCGCCTCGGTCGAGGCGAAGATGGCGATCATGGACCGCTTCGCGAACGAAGTCATGGCCCATTTCAAGTAGCATCGGGGCGTGCGGGAGTCCGTCCACGATCGCGACGACGGCTTCTTCGAGTGCCGATCCAGGAGGCGTCGCCGGTTGCGCTTCGTCGCCCGGACGGTCCCGGCTCACTCTTTAGTCGGAGACGAAGAATCCCCAATTTGGCAGTGAGCGGGGTTGTACCGGTGCGCTAGGATTCCGTGGGAGAGACCGTTTTTCGAATGTTGCCCCGAATCCAGTACGCGCAGACCTCCGACGGCGCCTCCATCGCGTTTTGGGCGATGGGCGATGGTGTGCCCATCGTCCTGATGTACCCTCCCGGCTTCAGCAACATCCAGTTCGAATGGGACATCCCGGAGTTCCGCGAGACGTACGAGAACGTGGCGCAGTGGGCGACGGTCATCCGCTTCGACCACCGGAACCATGGGCTCTCGGAACGCGGGCTGGGCGAAGTCTCGCTGGAATCGTACGAGCGGGACCTGATGGGCGTGCTCGACCGGCTGGAGATCCAGCGCGCGCACCTGTTCGCCGCCAGCGATTGCGGCAAGGTCGCGCTCGATTTCGCGGTGAAGTATCCCGGCCGCGTCGCTTCGGTCTCCCTCTTCCGGACGAACGCGGGAGTGGGGACGTCGGCCGCCGCGCCGGGGTGGTCGTCGCTCGCGCCGCTCCTCAAGAAGGACTGGCAACTGTTCACCAACCTGATGGCGACGGCGCTCAACGGACTCGACGATGGAGAGCAGACGTCGCGCATCGCCCGGTACGTCCGCGAGAGCGTCACGGCTGAGGAGTTCGAAGCGGCGAACGCGACGCTTGCCGCGGTCGACGTCCAGCACCTGTTGCCCGAAGTGAAGACGCCGGTGCTCGTCCTCCACCGGATGGACTCGCCGTTCTTCCAGATCGACCGCGCTCGCCAGCTGGTTTCGACGATCGCCGACGCGCGGCTCTCGGTGCTTGCCGGGAAGTCGCCGTTCGCCTGGGACAACACCGTGGTGGAGGCAGTGCGCAGCTTCGTGCTCGAAGTCGCCGCGGCAGAGAACCGGGCCCGCTTCGGGCTCCGCAGCGGCACGGCCTTCCGGACCATCCTGTTCACCGACATCGAGCAGCACGGCGACCTGCTCCGGAAGCTCGGCGACAGCCGCGGCCGCCAACTCCTGCGCGAGCACGAGCGGATCACGCGCGAGGCGCTGCGGGCGCACGGCGGCAGCGAAGTGAAATCGATGGGCGACGGCTTCCTCGCCTCGTTCGGTTCGGCACAGCGGGCCCTGGAATGTGCGATCACGCTGCAGCGCGCGCTTCACGAAGAGCTCGGCGTGGAGATGGAAGGGCTTCCGAACGGCCTCCGCGTGCGCGTGGGCATCAACGCCGGGGAGCCAATCGCGGAGGACGACGACCTCTTCGGGACGGCGGTGATCGCCGCCGCGCGGATCGCGGCCCTCGCGGAAGGCGGCGAGATCCTGGTCGCGAACGTCGTCCGGGAACTGGTCGCCGGCAAGGGGTTCCTGTTCAACGACCGCGGCGAGCAGCCGCTCCGCGGCCTGGAAGACCCGGTGCGCATCTGGCAGCTGCGCTGGTAGCAGGCCGCTCTTCACCGCCTCTTTCGCAGCTTGCCCCTCGTTATCCGGCGGACTGCTACCGTCTTTCAAGGTATGCGCCGTGTTTTCGCCCTGTTTGCCGCCCTCGCTTTCGTCGCCGTGGCGTGTTCGAACACGACTGAGTCTGAAGCCGCGCGGGCCGGGGCGGACACCACCATCGACTGGGAATCGTGCGGGCAGATCGAGTGCGCGACGTTCGCCGTGCCGCTCGACTACGCCAAACCCGACGGGGACACCATCGAGCTCTCGCTGATCCGCATCAAGGCGCGCGACCAGGGTCGCCGGCTTGGCGTGCTGATGGCGAACCCGGGCGGCCCCGGTGCGTCCGCCAACGACTTCATGCGCGTTTGGGGTTCGCTCCTTTCGGGCGAGATCCGCGACCGCTTCGACCTCGTGTCGTTCGACCCTCGCGGCGTTGGTGAGAGTTCGCCGGTGGTGTGTCAC
>CALMIW010000512.1 GCA_937864275.1 uncultured Dehalococcoidia bacterium | reverse complement strand
CAGCAGCGCAACCTGGAAAAAGCACTCGGTGTGAAGGTCATCGACCGGACCGCGCTCATCCTGGACATCTTCGCCACCCGCGCCCAGACGCGCGAAGGCCGTGTACAGGTCGAACTGGCCCAGATGCAGTACCTGCTCCCGCGCCTGGCCGGCCAGTGGTCCCACCTGGAGCGGATGGAGGGCGCGATCGGCACGCGTGGCCCCGGCGAAACCCAGATCGAGACCGACCGCCGGCTGATCAACTCGCGAATCGCCAGGTTGCGCCGGGACCTGAAGGAAGTAAGCACGCAGCGCGAGCTCTACCGCCGCCGCCGTTCGCGGAACAATGTTCCCGTGGTAGCGCTCGTGGGCTACACCAACGCAGGGAAGTCCACCCTCATGCGGGCGCTCTCCGGCGCCGATGTGCTCGCCGAAGATAAGCTCTTCGCGACGCTGGATCCGGTTACGCGCCGGCTCGGGCTCCCATCCGGCGAAGTAGTCCTCCTCACCGACACGGTTGGGTTCATCCAGAAACTGCCGACCCAGCTCGTCGCCGCCTTCCGGGCGACGCTCGAAGAACTCGAAGAGGCCGACCTCCTCCTCCACGTGATCGACATCTCGCATCCCAACGCCTACGAACACACCGAAACGGTCGACTCGACGCTGCGTGAACTCGGGGTCGGCGAGAAGCCGACGCTCCTCGCCCTCAATAAGGTCGACCTGCTTGCGAACGAAGAAGGCGAGCCCGTGGAGGACTTCGATGAGGCTCGCGCGATCATCCTCGGTGCCGGGGCGCCTCCCGGGAATGTCGTCATCATTTCGGCGGCAAACCGTTGGGGCCTGGACAACCTCAAGCGCCGAATCGAAGCGGCCCTCGATGGCGACATCGAGACGGGAGAGGCCGGTATCGGCGAGATCGTTGGCCGCCCCGTTTGAACGGCATCAGGCGAACCGGTAGAACACCCATATGACTTCAGAGAACCCGCCCGTCCCACTCGAGCATGGGGACGGACCACTCACGGGTTACCGTGTGCTCGACCTCGCAGACGAAAAAGGGCAACTTTGCGCGCGCCTGCTCGCTGAACTCGGCGCCGACGTAATCAAAGTTGAGCCTCCCCGTGACGGCGACGCCACCCGATCGAATGGGCCGTTCTTCAAGGGAGAGCAGGGGCCGAACACCAGCCTCTACTGGTGGGCCATGAACGCCGGCAAGCGTTCGATAACGCTGCAGCTCAAGCTCGAAGCCGGGCGCGACATCCTGCACCGGCTCGTCGCCACGTCGGATATCGTCATCGAGACCTGCACCCCCGGGGAGTCGGCCGCCCTCGGCCTCGATTACGCGAGTCTGTCCGCCGCCAACCCCGGCGTCATCCTCGTCAGCATCACCAATTTCGGCCAGACAGGGCCTTACGCAAGGTGGGCGTCGTCGGACATCGTGGCTTCGGCCATGGGGGGTCACATGCACCTCAACGGCGACGACGAGCACGGCCCGGTACGCACCACCGCACCACAGGCGTTCGCACAGGTGAACGCGCAGGCAGCGACAGGAGCGATGATCGCGCTCTATGCCCGCGCGGTGAATGGCGGCGTCGGACAGCACGTTGACGTGTCCATGCAAGAAGCCATGGCGAACGCCATGGACCACGCCCAGCAGACTTGGGACATCCGCCGGGTGAACACCTACGGCCCCGGTGTCGGCCGCCAGGCGTCGGGGATCCGCGCCGGCCGCTACCTGTTCGAAACGTCCGATGGTTGGATCACGGCGCTCCAGTCCGGCGGGCTCATCGGCGCGAACGCGAACGCAGCGATCGACTGGCTCGCCGAGACCGGTGACGCTCGGGACCTCGCCTTACCCGCCTGGCGGACGAAGCTGACGTCGCTGACGCCCCTCTCGCCCGAAGAGCGCGCCTACGTCGAGGACACGATGTCGCTGTTCTGCAAGGCGCGGAAGAAGGAGCCGCTGGTCGAAGAGGCGCAACGCCGCGGATTCGGCTGGGCACCCGTATTCAGCCCTTCCGAGATCGTCGAAAGCAAGCAACTTGCCGGCAGGGACTACTGGGTCCGTGTGGCCCACGACGACCTTGGGGAATCGTTTATCTACCCCGGGGCGCTCTACAAGCTGAGCGAGACGCCATGGCGTCAGCGCGGCCGCGCTCCCCATGTCGGCGAACATAACGAGGAGATCTATTCCGGCCTCCTCGGCATGGATGCTCCGGAGCTTCGCCGCCTGAAGCTGAAGATGGTGGTCTAGCAATGACTCAGCAAGCTCTCAAGAAGCCGTTCGAAGGTCTGCGCGTCGCCGACTTCGCCTGGGTCGGCGTCGGCCCGACCGTCTCCAAGTATCTCGCGGACCACGGCGCGGAAGTCATCCGCATCGAGTCCAGCACCTACCCCGAGGCGCTCCGCCGAGTCGGACCGTTTGTAAACGACATCCCCAACCTCGACGGCTCCGGCTATTACGCCAACTTCAACAGCTCGAAGCTCGGCATGTCGGTGAACTTCAAGCACCCGCGCGGACCTGAGTTGGTGAAGCGCCTCGTCGCGACGTGCGACGTCGTCACCGAGTCCTACACGCCCGGGACGATGGCGAGGTTCGGGTTCGACTACGAGTCGCTTCGGGCCATCCGTCCGGACCTGCTCATGGTTTCCATGCCGCTCTACGGGCAGACCGGTCCGTGGGCGAACTACATGGGTTACGGCCACGTCCTCCAGGCGGCGGCGGGGTACAACCACCTCACCGGCTG
>CALMIW010000511.1 GCA_937864275.1 uncultured Dehalococcoidia bacterium | reverse complement strand
GGAGGCATTCCGCGACCATGCACTTCCGCTCGGCGTGGCGGGCGCCGTGGTTGGCCTTTTCGGGGTGGAAGCCGCTGCCGCCGAGCCGCTCCTTCGCGCGGGTGGCCGCGACATAGAAGAGGCGGTCTCGTTCGAGCCAGCTGTGGTGCTTCTCAGCATCGGAGAACGCTTCGTAGCCGGGGGTCTGGAAGTACGTCGACATGACGCCCGTGCGCACGGCGACGGTCTCGTCGCCGGTTTCGTCACGCCCCCAGGCGACCTTCGGCTGGGAGAAGTTCCGCTCCACCCCGAGCCCGCCAAGGATGAGGATCGGGAACTCGAGCCCCTTGGCGGCATGGACCGTGAGGATCTTCACGGCGTCGTCGTCGGGCTCGTTGGCCACGGCCTCGGCGATGAGCACGCGTTCTTCGGCCTGGGTGCGGAGCCACTGGACGAACTGCCGGAGCGAGGTGACCGTCCCGGAATCGCCGAGGGAGCGAGCCTGCTCCGCGACGAAGCGAAGGCGACGCCACGCTTCGCGGGGGCGGGGACTGGCGACAGAGAGCTCGAGCAGCTTGCGGCCGGCGATGACGCGCTCGACGAGGGCGCCGATGCTCGTCGCCCAGCGGCCCTCGTGGAGTTCCGCAAGTGCGGCCATGCTCTGCTTCATCGCTTCGGGCGACGTCTCGGGGAGGGGACGGGTGTAGTCCCAGCGGCCGCCGGCATTCGCATGCGCGAGCAGCTCGCCATCCTCGACGGCGAAGGCGGGCGAGCGAAGCGCGGCGACCACCGCGACGTCGTCGGTGGGGTCGTCGATGGCGGCGAGGATGTTCGTGAGGTCGCGGATTTCCTGGGCGGCGAAAAGCAGCGAGCGGCTCTCGATCCGGGAAGGGATACCCGCATCGGCGAGGGCGCGTTCGATGGCGGGCGAATTCGTCCGCGTGGGGAGGAGGATGGCGATATCGGCGTAGCGGGTGACCGTGTCCTTCTTGCCGTCGCGCGCGAGCCAATTCTCGTGGACGGCGGCGGCCACGGCGGCCACGATGCCCTCCGCCTCTCTGCGGCGGACGTCGGCGGCGTTGAAGGCTTTGCCTTTGCCCGTGGGCATGGGTTCGCCAATGAGCTGGACGGCCGGCAGCTTGCCGGGAGGGAGGCCCGGTTCGAGCGGGATCCAGTCGGCCTGGAGGTCATCGGGGCCGGCGTCGATACCCTGGAAGAGGGCTCCACAGGCTTCGTTCACCCATTCGATGATGGCCGGGCGGCAACGGAAGTTCTTGCGCAGGGCCACGTGGCGGGCGGAGAAGGCGCCCCGGGCCTTCTTGAAGAGTTCGATATCGGCGCGGCGAAACCGGTAGATCGACTGCTTCGGGTCGCCGACGAAGAAGAGACGGCCGGGGTGGGCGGAGACAGCTTCCCAATCCGAGACCGCGGCATCGTCGCTGGCGAGGAAGGCGGCGAGCTCGACCTGGATGGGGTCGGTGTCCTGGAATTCGTCGATGAGGACGCGCGTGTAGCGGCGGTGGAGGGCCTCGCGCACGGCCGGGTTGTCGCGAAGGAGGTCGCGGGCGAGGACGAGGAGGTCATGGAACTCGAGTTCGCCGGCCCGGCGGCGTTCTTCGGCGGAGGCGATGACAAAATCGCGGACATGGGGGAGGAGCGTGCAGAGGACCCAGGAGCGGGCGGTTTCCACCATCCCATTACGCGCCGCTTCGGCCTCCTTCATCGCATCGCGGAGGTGGTCCAGGTCCTTCCTACGCTTGCTGTTCCCCAACAGTCGCGCTGGCCGAATCGCTTTGTCCAGGGGCTCTGTCCGCACGAGCAAACGCAAGAAGTCGACCTCG
>CALMIW010000510.1 GCA_937864275.1 uncultured Dehalococcoidia bacterium | reverse complement strand
CGGTTCAATACGACGGTCGAGGCCCTAGTGAGCCTGAACGAGTTGGCGAACGCCGACGAGATCGCGGTGGGGCAGGTGCTGAAGGTGAGCGGGAGCGCGGCAACAACGACGCCCGGAACAGCCACTGCAACCACAACCACAACCACAACGCCTGCCTCGAACTGAACGGCCCTCCGTGGCGCGATGCGGGGCGAATCGCCTAGGCTTCGCGCACCAAATCACCGAGGTGCCCCAATGCCCAACCTCTCCGGGCTCGTTTCGCTCATTACCGGCGCGGGATCCGGCATCGGGAGGGCTTCCGCCCTGCAGATGGCCGCTTGCGGTTCGGCAATCATGTGCGCGGACATCGACGCCGACTCGGCGAAAGACACGGCGGCGGCTATCGCCGAGCACGGCGGCACGGCAGCGGCTATCGCGCTGGACGTTTCTTCGGAGGCGGCCGTCATCGAGGCGCTGCAGAAGACGGTGCGCGACCTGGGCGGGCTGAACGTCATCTTCAACAACGCGGGAGTCGGCGGGGCGGTGGGCTGGGAGCGGACCATCGCGGTGAACCTGACAGGGGTTTACAACGGGCTGTTCCATGGCGCCGAACTGCTGAGCCAGCGCGGCGGGGGCGTCATCATCAACACGGCCTCGGTCGCGGGGCTCGTCGGGCTGGTTGGGCCCGGGCTCGCCGCCGACCTGCCGGTCCAGCCCGGGGCCGGCGCCTACACCGCGGCGAAGCACGGGGTGGTCGGGCTCACGAGGCAGTTCGCGGTGACGTATGGAAAGCGCGGCGTGCGCGTGAACGCGGTGGCGCCGGGCTACATCCACACGCCGATGACCGAGATGATCCGGAGCGAGCAAGAGTACGAGCGGTTCCTGGAGTCGGTGCATCCGATGGGGCGGCTGGGCCAGCCCGAGGAGGTGGCGGCGGCGGTAGCGTTCCTCGCGAGCCCCGAGGCCTCGTTCATCACGGGCGTGGTCCTGCCGGTGGATGGCGGTTACACGGCGCGGTAGGAGCGGACCGGATGCTCACGGTTTCGAGCGCGGTCGCACCATCGCTTTCGACGCTGGAGCACGTGGCGCGGGCGGAGGCTGACCCGCATTACTGCGGGTCCTCGGATGGCCTGCCGGCGTGCGCTGAATGGCGGTTGGGTTGACCCGCATTACTGCGGGTCCTCTGATTTTCGGGGGCTTGTTTCAGCTGGCCTGGAGGAATTCCACCCAGTTGCCATCGGGGTCTTCGACGATGGCGATGGTGACGCCGGGGCGGAATTCGCGGACGCCGGCGACGACCTTGTAGCCGGCCTGGGAGCAGGCATCGACGAGTTCCTGGATGTTGGAGACCGAGATGGTCCAGTAGCGGTAGCCGTAGGCGCCCTGGATGCCGCCGGGAGCGGCCTTGGCCGGCGGGTTGGAGCCGGAGATGACCTTGATCAGGCTGGTGCCGCACATGAGGCGGTGCATGGTGCCGCCGGCGCCCATGGGCATATCGCCGACGTGCTCGAAGCCGAGGGTGTCGCGGTAGAAGGCGAGCGCCTTCGGCCCATCGCTGACGACGATGCCGAGGTCGATAGAGTCCTTGGTCAGTTTGACGCCCATGGCGAATCCTCCGGGGTTTGTGGGTGGGCCGGAGCATAGCGGTAAACGCCCGGGGAGCGCGAACAGTGAGAAGGCGGCGATGGGCTACCATGCTTGGCAGCACCCGGGGAGGGCATGCATGAGTTGGGTTGTGAGTATGATCCTGGCGCTGGTGATTTGCGGCGCCGTGTTTCTGGTTGGGCGGGCGGCGCGCTCGGGGGCGAACCCCGGTTCGCCAGAGCGGTTCCGCGGGATGATCGCGATGGTGGCGGCGGGAGCGCTGTTCATCCTCTGGGTGGGGCTCCACACGGCGTTCGCGAGCGTCAAGCCGATCGAAGCGGGCCACGTGGGGGTGGTGTACCAGTTCGGCGAGATCGTGGGACAGAAGGAGGAGGGCCT
This sequence comes from uncultured Dehalococcoidia bacterium, assembly GCA_937864275.1. GTDB lineage: Bacteria > Chloroflexota > Dehalococcoidia > Tepidiformales > Tepidiformaceae > Amarobacter. The sequence goes on along the minus strand of CALMIW010000510.1, from coordinate 749 downwards.
CCAGTTCATCGCGCCGTGGCAGGAGATCCGCAAGGAGAGCGTCCAGGTGCAGCGGCACCGGTTCGACAACATCACCGCGTTCTCCGCGGAGACGCAGGACGTGTTCGTGATCGCGACGGTGAACTACTCGGTTTCGCCGTCGGCGGTGCAGAAGCTGTACCGCGAGGTTGGCCGGAACTGGTTCGACATCCTGATCGAGCCGCGCGTTCTGAACTTCTTCAAAGAAGAAACGGTGAAATATGAGACGGTGGACGTCGGCCCGGAGCGCGAGACGATCCGCAACGCCGTCCAGTCGCGGCTGGCGTCGGAGTTGGCGCCGTATTCGATCCAGGTGAACGCGCTGTTGATCGACAACATCGACTTTTCGCCCGAGTTCAAGCAGGCGATCGAGCAGAAGCAGGTGGCGACGCAGGACGCGCTTCGGGAGCAGGAGAAGGTGAAGCAGAAGCAGTTCGAAGCGGAGCAGGCGGTGGAGACTGCGAAGGGCGAGGCGAACGCCATCCGCGAGCGCGCGAACGGCCAGGCCGACGCGAACAAGGCGCTGGCGGCTTCGCTGACGCCGGAAGTCATCCAGTTCCAGGCGCTGGAGAAGCTGAGCGACAACATCCAGATCGCGCTGATCCCGTCGGGGCAGGGGATCATCCTGGACCCGACGACGTTGCTCGGGGGGCTGACAGCGGCGCCGTAAGGAGCCCGGAGGCGGCGGTTCGGGGCGCGGGTGCCTGGGGGGGCTGCCGCGCGGGCCAGCC
>CALMIW010000509.1 GCA_937864275.1 uncultured Dehalococcoidia bacterium | reverse complement strand
ATGGGCGAATTCACCGCCGCGGTGGCCGCCGGATCGCTGACCTTCGATGAGGGGCTCATCCTGGTGAGCGAGCGCGGCCGGCTGATGGGCGAAGCGGGCACAGAGAACCCGGGGGGCATGGCTTCGATTCTCGGCCTTTCGGAGGCGCAGGTGCGCGAGATCTGCGAGGAGGCTTCGAAAGACGGCTACGTCGGCCTGGCGAACGCGAACTGCGAAGGCCAGAACGTGATTTCGGGGTATCTCAAGCCACTCCAGGCTGCGATCGAGATGGCCGAAAAGGCGAAGGCCCGCAAGGTAGTGCGCCTGCCGATCACGATCGGCTCCCATTCCCCATTGATGGCGAAGGCCAGCGAGGGGATGAACGTCCTGCTTCAGAAGATGCTCGTTCGCGACCCGCGGCGGCCGCTCGTCGGCAACGTCAACGCCGACATCCTTTCCACCGGTCCGGAGGTTTACGCCGAGCTGCGCGACCAGCTGACGCACGGCGTGCTCTGGCAGAAGTCCATCGAGAAGATGAGAGATGAAGGCGCTGACATGTTCATCGAGGTTGGTCCCGGGAACGTCCTGACGAAGCTCGTCCGACGCATCGACTACGACATCAACAGCATCGCAATCAGCGACGACTACGAGGGCATGCTCAGCGACCGCTGGCAGCTCGTAGAGGCGGCCGCCCGATGAGCCGCCGCGTTGTGGTTACCGGAGTGGGCGCCGTGACGGCCGTCGGCCACACCGCCGAAGACACCTGGCAAGCAATGCTGGCCGGGCGGAGCGGCATCGGACCGATCACGCTCTTCGACCCGGAGCCTTACCCGATCCGGATCCAGGCTGAGGTGAAGAACTTCGAACTTGGGGATCGCGTCGACGCGAAACAGCAGCGCTACATGAACCGGAGCGTGACGTTCGGAATGTCGGCAGCGATCGAAGCGCTGGCCGACAGCGGCTTCCAGATCACGGAAGAGAACGCCGACATGGTCGGTGTGATCTTCGGTTCGGGAGCGGGCGGCACCGACATGATCCTCGAGTACCAGCGGGTGCTGGACGAGAAGGGGCCTCGCCGGATCACGCCGTTCCTTGTCGCGAACTTCATCCCGGATGCCGCGAGCGGCCACATCGCCATCCACACGGGGGCACGCGGGCCAAACTTCTCTCCGACGAGTGCCTGCGCCACCGGCGCCACTTCGATCGGCGAAGCGTACGAAAACATCCGCCGGGGAGATGCCGACGCGGTCATCGCGGGCAGCGCCGAAGCAGTCCTGCTTCCCATCTACCACGCAACGTGGTGTTCGATGCGCGCCCTGGCCGGTGACAACGAGCATCCCGAGAAGGCGCTAAAGCCGTTCGACTTGAACCGTGATGGCTTCATCGCCGGGGAAGGCGCCTGCGGGATGATCCTGGAGGAGTACGAGCAGGCGAAGGCCCGCGGCGCGAGGATCTACTGCGAGGTGATTGGCTACGGCTCCTCGAACGACGCCTACGACATGATCGGCCTCGACGAGGCGGGCCGGGGCCTGAAGCGGGCCGTGAACGCCGCCCTCCGCAAGTCGGGCATCGACCCCTCGGAGATCAACTACATCAACCCGCACGGCAGCGCCACGCCGCTGAACGACCGGGTCGAGACGCGGGTCTTCAAAGAGATCATGGGGAAGGCGGCCTACAACACCGCCGTGTCTTCCGTGAAGCCAATCACCGGCCACTGCATGGGTGCGAGCGGGTCGGTTGAGGCACTGGCCTGCGTGATGGCGATCCGCGACCAGAAGGTGGCTCCGACCATCAACTACACGACGCCGGATCCCGAATGCGACCTCGATTACGTGCCCAACGTCGCCCGATCGATGCCGGTCAACGTCGCCATGACGACCTCGGTCGGGCTTGGCGGGCACAATTCGGCCGTCCTATTCAGGAAGGTCAACTAACCCTGGGGAGAAACCTGTGACCCGAGCACTAGTCACCGGGCTGGGCGCGATCACGCCCATTGGCCTGACCGCGCACGATTTTTGGGAGAACCTGGTGGCCGGGGTCTCCGGCGCCAGCCAGATCACCCGGTTCGATACGACGAACATGCCGGTGACGATCGCCACCGAGGTGAAGGGCTTCGAGCCCGGCAACTACATGGATTCGAAGGGCGCGCGGCGGATGTCCCGGTTCGCGCAGTTCGCGGTGGCCGCCGCCCAGCTTGCGGCCGACGATGCGAAGCTGACCCTCGCCGACGACGAACGGAGGCGAGCCGCTTCGGCGATCGCGACCGGATCGGGCGGCGCGATCGACACGATGGACGAGGTCCTGGTCCTGAACGAGCGGGGCCCGGCCCGCGTGAGCCCGTTCTACATCCCGATCATGGCGCCGAACATGGGTGCCTGCCAGGTTGCGATGCACCTCGGGCTCCGGGGGCCCGCGCTAGCCAGCGTGGCAGCCTGCGCGAGCGGGCTCTATTCCTATATGGAAGCGAAGCAGCTCATCGAGTCCGGGCGCTGCGACGTGGTGCTCGCGGGCGGGACGGAGGCAGCGCTGCACCCGCTTCCCATCGCCGCACTTGCGAACATGAAGGCACTGAGCCGCCGCAACGACGAACCGACGCGGGCCAGCCGTCCCTTCGACCGGGACCGCGACGGTTTCGTGTTCGGCGAAGGCGCCGTCGTGATGGTCATCGAATCGGAGAAGCGCGCGAAGGCCCGGAACGCCCGCGTCTATGCCGAACTGGCTGGTGGCGGTCTGAGTTGCGACGCCTACCACATCACGGCACCGCTGGAGGACGGCTCCGGCGCGCAAGACGCGATGACCGAGGCGCTCCACAACGCCGGACTGCAGCCGGAGGACATCGACTACATCGCCGCGCACGGCACGGGCACGCCGCTGAACGACGCTTCCGAGACGCGCGCAGTGAAGGCTGCGTTCGGCGACCATGCCTACAAGCTCTCGCTCAGTTCGCCGAAGTCGATGGTTGGGCACCTGCTCGGCGGCGCCGGCGCAGTCGGGGCGCTGGCGGCGGTGCTGGCGGGGGCCAACGACATCGTCCCCGCCACCATCAACCTGGA
>CALMIW010000508.1 GCA_937864275.1 uncultured Dehalococcoidia bacterium | reverse complement strand
GTGCGTTCGCGACTGCTCTCGGTATCGAGATCACTGTGACGGTCGGTAGGTGCCGGAGCTGCGGCAGCTCTTTCAACCTCGCTTGCGCGCATGTCTTCATCACAGCCATGGGTGCAGTCATGCGGTGCGGCCATTGTCAGGCGGTGCTGGGCGTCATCGTCCGCGGTTTCCGAGAGACGCTAGTGAACCTCTCGGGCCTGGACTACATCAGGGTGCCCCACCTATGACTGGTCCGCTCGCCGCGATCGCGGCTTCTACCAGGCAGGGGGCTGCGGACTGATGCTTCGCATCTACGACAGTGCTGTCCGGAAGCTACGCAACTTCGTCCCGCTGAACCCAGGACGAGTCTCAATCTATGTGTGCGGGCCAACCGTGCAGTCCGCGCCTCACATCGGGCACCTTCGTAGCGCCCTCGTCTACGATCTCTGGCGACGCTGGCTCACCCACCGCGGCTACGCGGTCACCCTCGTTCGCAACGTCACCGACGTCGACGACAAGGTTCTGGACCTGGCAACCGAGACTGAACCATGGTGGGCACGCGCCTACCGTGTCGAGACGGAGTTCGCGCGCTCGTACGCCGCGCTGGGTGTTCTCCCGCCAACCCATGAGCCCCGAACTTCCGGTCACATCCCGCAGGCACTGACCCTGATCGAACGACTCCTTCGCCGCGGACACGCCTACGTCGCCAGCGACGGCTCCGGCGACGTCTACTTCGATGTCAGCAGCTGGCGGGCATACGGCAAGCTCACCAGGCAGACCCCCGGCGCCGTAGCGGACCCTGATAAAGGGCCTGGCGGGGCAAAGATCGATCCCCGCGACTTCGCGCTTTGGAAGGGAGCCAAGCCCAGCGACCCAGAATCCGCGCGTTGGCGCTCACCGTGGGGAACCGGCAGGCCGGGATGGCACATACAGTGCTCAGCGATGTCCCAGCACTACCTCGGACGTGCGTTCGACATCCACGGAGGCGGCCTCGACCTGCGATTCCCGCACCATGAGAACGAGCTTGCCCAGTCCACCGCAGCAGGCGACGAGTTCGCCAAGTACTGGATACACAACGGCCTCGTCACGATCGACGGGCAGAAGATGGCCAAGTCGCTGAACAACTCTCTGTATGCCGATGAACTCCTCCGCCGTGTCGGCCCGGCGACGCTGCGTTACTACCTGCTCAGCGCGCACTACCGCAGTGCCTTGGACTATCAGGAGAAGGATCTCACGCACACCGAGGCTGCAGTCACGAGAATCGCGACGTTCCAGCACCGAGCACGCACACGACTCGCGAACACAGCATCCGACGCCCCGACGCCGCCCATTGCCTTCGCGGCCGCGCTCGACGACGACCTGAATGTCCCAGCGGCGCTCGCAGTCCTGCACGACCCCGTGCGCGCGGGCAACATCGCTCTGGATAACGGCGATCCAGCTGCCGCCATGTCTACGTACGAATCGGTGCTCGCGATGACCGAAGTGTTAGGGATCGAGCCCGGCGGCTTCACGACCGCCCCGCGAGCCGACGTTCATGGCAGCACGATCTCTACCCTCGTCGAGGTTCTACTCGCGAATCGCTCTCATGCGCGGGACGCAGGAGATTTCTCCACCGCCGACCGCATCCGGAACGAACTGGCTAGCGCTGGGATCGCCATCCAGGACCACACCTCAGGCACCACCTGGACGCAGGCGTAGCCAACTCGTGCACGATGGTCGAATACTTCCGTTCCGGGGTGATCCGATCAGAGCAAGAGACCGAGTGAGGCGTCCGCCAGACGTCGAACCGTCATAGGGGCAGAGCTGTCTCGCTTGTCTGCCACTGTGTCGGTACCAAGCGAGGCGTCAACCCACTCCTGCAAAATGGTGACTGCGGCCGGAGCGTCAAGGTCGGCGGCTAGTGCCGAGAGCACGGCCTGCTCGACCGGTGCTGCCGGCGCCCCGCTACCGAGAGCCAGGGCACGACGCCACTGCTTCAATGTGTCGAGTGCGGCCGAGATTTCGGCGTCTGTCCACTCCCAGCTTGATCGATAGTGGTGCCGCATGAGGGCGAGGCGGATGGCCGCAGGGTCCACTCCTTGCTTTCGCAGAGAGGAGACGAAGACCAGGTTTCCGCGCGACTTCGACATCTTCTCGCCGTCGTACGCAACCATCCCGGCATGGACGAAGGTCTGCGCGAACCGATGCTGTGGATGAATGACATGACCGAGTCCTGCGGACATCTCGTGGTGCGGGAATGCCAGGTCTCGTCCTCCGCCCTGTACGTCGAAGGATGATCCCAGATGTTCCTGGGCGATTGTGGTGCATCCGATGTGCCAACCGGGTCGTCCCGGCCCCCACGGACTGACGACGGACACGAGAGACTGCCCGTAGGCGGTCACGAAGGTGCCCGCTGGCGGACGTGAGAGTTGCCCGCTGGCGGTCATGGGATCTGCCCGACACGACATTGTTTCCCGGCCCGCTTGGGCGGTTCGGGGCCCCTCCTCGGGTGCGATAGCGGTGCTGAAGCGCCCATCGCCCCGAGGAGGGACAACATGAAGTCTGCCGAGGAGATCATGGAAATTCTCGAAGCGTTTGATCTGACAGGGTCGTATCGGGATGCCGGCGAGCTCGCCGGGGTCTCGCACCACACCGTTGCCCGCTATGTGACTGCTCGTGATGCGGGCCGGTTGACCGACAAGCCGGCGGCCCGTCCGCAGTTGATGGACGAGTTCATGCCGAAGGTCGAGGAATGGGTGGAGCGCTCCGGCGGCAAGATCCGCGCGGACGTGGTCCACGACAAGCTGCTCGCGGTGGGGTTCACCGGCTCGGAGCGCACCACGCGTCGGGCGGTGGCGGCGGTGAAGAAGTCCTACCGCGTGGGCCATGCGCGGGTGCACCGGCCCTGGGTGACCGAGCCGGGCCTGTGGTTGCAGTACGACTTCGGTGACGGTCCTGTGATCGACGGGGTCAAGACCGTGCTGTTTTGCGCGTGGCTGGCGTGGTCACGGTTCCGGGTGGTCCTGCCGATCCGCGACAAGACGGCCCCGAGTGTGTTCGCTGCCCTGGATGTGACGTTGCGCCGCCTGGGCGGGGCGCCGACGTATGTGCTGACCGACAACGAGAAGACCGTCACCGTCGAGCATGTCGCCGGGATCCCGGTACGTAACCGGACGATGGTCGCGTTCGCCGCCCATTACTCGGTGAGCATCA
>CALMIW010000507.1 GCA_937864275.1 uncultured Dehalococcoidia bacterium | reverse complement strand
CGGTGGTCTTACCAGCACCGGCCAGTCCGACGCCGGAGGCGAGCAGGGTTCCCGCTCCGACGAGGTGGTGGGCCAGTTCCTTCTGCCCGGTGTTGAGCGGCCAGCCTGTGGCCCTGGCGTGGGCGGCAAGTGCCTTCTCGAGCTTGGCGCGGGATGCGATCACTGTCACCGGGGTGCGGGCTGCATCGAGGACGCGGGTCTCGGCGTCGAGCACGGCTTGGGTGGTGTACTTCTCCGCGTTGGCGTGCCGGTCGATTCCTGCGCCGGTGTGGCCGGTCAGGGGCTCGGGCAGGCTCAGTGGATCAGGTGGCGTCAGCTCCACCATGAGCTCGCGAAGCGCGATGTCCATGACCTTGGCGTGGGCCTGGTCGAGGGCGTCGTCGGAGGGGAACCGGTAGCCCTTCAGAGCTGTGGATACGGCGGTGTCTACGTGCGACCGGCGGAACTGCGCGCGGCGTGACGACACCGATTGGACGGCCTGCTCAGCGACCTGTCGGGCGTGGCTGTCGGTGTCAAAAACCTTGCGCTGCGCATCGACGGTGGCCTGCTCGGTGACGTCGCGGACAACGGACGAGACGGCGTCGGCGCCGATGGCCTGCTCAGCCACCTGGCGCCACTTGGCACGGTGCTCATCGAGGGACTGGGCGGGCTTTTTGGCGTCGCGGGTATCGAGGATCGCCTTCTGCCACAGGGCGTACGCCGCTCGCTGGGTGGGCTGGCGTCCGCATCTATCTACGTACTCGGCAACGAGCTGCTCGTAGACCGGGCGGGCTAGTGCGCGACGGGACGAGAACACGTCAATGAGACGGCGGTCGATGCCCTTGATTTCCCAGATCGGCGCTTTGTCCGGGTGCGGGTAGTGCGCCTCGAAGTCCAGACCCATCCGGCGGGAGAGTAGGTCGTGCAGGACAGCGTCGTAGCGAGCCGAGATCGCCTGGTGCATCTGGTGGATCGTCCGCGAATCCAGCGTGCGCCACTGGCCGTCGGGGCCTTGCACCTTGTTGGCGATCAACACGTGCGAGTGCAGGTCCGGGTCTCCGCCACGGGTGTCGAAGTGCGTGAACTCAGCGGCGACGATGCCCCTGGTTTTCACCTGCTCGATGCCGCCGGCACCCACGCGGGTGTAGATCGCATTGTCCTCGGCCCATCGCAGGGCCTCGGCCACGGCCTGATGGTGTAGCGCCGCCACTTTGGAGGCCGTGCGCTCGTCGGAAAGCGCCCACAGAACGCTGACACTTTTGACCGGTGAGAAGGTGAAATCGAACCCGGCGACGGCCTGGCGGACCTTGTCCCGTTCGCGGTTTACCCAGGCGATGACGTCCTTTCCGGAGGCGTGTTCATAGCCGAACTCATCGCGATAGAACGGGCGGGCCACGCTCTCGGCGAGTTGGTTTCTCTCGTCGGGAGTGGGGCGGCGCCCCTCGGCAGTGAGGAACGACTTTTCAGCGGCGGAGATCGCCGCGAGCACGGGGACATCTCCGGAGTACAGGGGGTAGGCCCGGCCCAGCTTGCAGGCGCCCAGATTCTTCCCTTCAGCCATCATCTGATCGGTGTCCGGGTGTAGTCCTTCGCCGTACAGGGCGGCCATTTGGACCTCTCCCACGACGGCGCCGGCGGTTGCTGTCTCAGAGAGCAGGCCGGCCAATCCGCTGCCGATCCACCGCCCGGGCGGTGTTCCCTTGGCCGCGTAGTAGTCCGACAGCGACTTGCCCTCGGGGTCAGCGTCATGGGTGGCGACCGAGCGCAGCAGGTACTGGTATCCAGTACCGGCGTGCACCGCTCGGAGGCTCATCATGAGCCCCAGCGTAGAGCCGCCGCGGGGCGGCGTCTACGCACGACGCGTCGGCGGCGCGCTGAGCAGCCGTTTTCCGGACGTCACTAGTAGTGCCTACTGTGTGTAGCTGTTAGAGCGAGCGGAAGCGAGCGTGGGATCTAGACACGACGGTGGCGTCGCATGCGGGCCCAGAATGAGCAACGCGGTGGTCGGATGGGGCAGTGGTTGGTGCTCGCGGGTGTCGTAGGAGCGCTCTAGGGTTTGGGCCATGGCTGCTACGAAGACTGATTCGCGTT
>CALMIW010000506.1 GCA_937864275.1 uncultured Dehalococcoidia bacterium | reverse complement strand
GGCATCGGCGGAAGAGCTCGGCGCCGCCGCGTTCCTCTCCGTCGCCGCCGTGCGCGTCCACCTCAATTCGCTGGAACAGCTCGGCATCGTCAGCCACGTCCATCAGCGCAAAGGCCCTGGCCGCCCGCTCCACCTCTACCGGCTCACCGAGGCCGGCGAAGCGCTGTTTCCCCAGACCTACTCCGGCATCCTCCGCTCCGTCCTCGGCGCTGTCAGCCGCGATTCGGAATGCGAAGCGAAGGTCATGCACTTCATCGAGGCAAGCCAGGTCGCTCTCCTTCGGCAGCACGTCATGGCAGAAGACCTGGCCGGCCGGCTCGCCGAAGTCGTTGAGTCCAAGGCCTTCGTCCCGTTTCTCCCGGAATACGAACAGACCGGCCCGAACTCGTGGTGTGTCCGTTTCCATCATTGCCCCCTCAACGAGGTGGCGCGGGAGTATCCCGAGTTCTGCGTGATGGAGCGGCGCGTTCTCGAGACCGTCCTCGGCGACTCCGCCCGTGTCGAGCCCGGGAGTCTCATCAGCGAGGGCGCCGTGACCTGCTCGCTGACCATTTCCGCGCCGGACTAAGCCCGCCTTCTGGCGGCAACCTACCTCGCGCCGCCCGCTACTTTCGCCAGGATCCGGATGCCGTCGCGAATGCCGTCCTCGTTCACGCTCGAGTACCCCATCAGAAACGACGCCCCCGGAGGCGGTTCACCGAGGTAGTAGCTCCGCGCCGAGTAGATCCCGACACCGTGGGCGCGAGCCGTCTCGATGAAGCTGTCCGCGTCGGTGACGCCCTGGATGTTCACCAGCACGTGCATGCCGCTCTCGGTCCCGGTGATGCTCGCCCGGTCGCCGAAGTGCTCGTCGAAAGCGGCGAGCATCGTCGTCCGGCGCGTTTCGTAGACCTTCCTCATGCGCCGCAAATGGCGCTCGAAGTGGCCCTCGTCGATGAACAGCGCGAGCACCGCCTGGTACAGCAGGGCAACGTGACGGTCGGTCAGCCACTTCGCCCCGGTGATCGCCGGCTGGAGGCTTGGCGGCGCCACCATGTAGCCCAACCGCAGGGCCGGGAGCAGCACCTTCGAGAGGGTGCCCGTGTAGATGACGCGCCCACCTTCATCGAGACCCTGGAGGGCCGCCAGCGGGCGCCCTTCGTACCGGAACTCGCTGTCGTAGTCGTCTTCGATGATGACGGCGCACGTTCGCGCGGCCTTCGCCAGCAGTTCGAGGCGACGCGAAGCCGACATAACGGCGCCGGTCGGGAACTGGTGCGATGGCGTCACGTAGATCACCCGCGCGTCGTCCGGGATCCAGTCGACGATGATGCCTTCGTTGTCGCAGGGCACCGGCACCACGCGCGCCCCCATCGCCTGGAACACGGCCCGGGCGCCGCGGTAGCCCGGCTCTTCGATCGCGACGACGCCTCCAGGGTCGCCCAGCACGCGCGCGCCCACGTCGAGCGCCTGCTGCGAGCCGTTGACGACGAGCACCTGGCTGGCGTCGCAGCGGACGCCGCGCGAACGCTGGAGGTAGCGCGCGAGCGCTTCGCGGAGCTGGGGGAGCCCTTCGGTGGGACCGTACCCGAGCAGTTCTTTCGGCGGGTAGTCCAGGACGCGCTTCGTCAGCGTGCGCCAGGCGTCGATCGGGAACTCGTCGAACGATGGCGTGCCGTAGCGGAACTCGAAGTTTGTCGGCCGTTGCGTTTCTTCGTCGATGGCCGTCGGCACCTCGCCGGCGATCAGCCGCTCCGCGAAGCCCGAAAGTCGCGGCGGCGCGCCACGACCGTCCCGGGCGACGTTCGGCGCGATCGACTCGGCGCGGAAGG
>CALMIW010000505.1 GCA_937864275.1 uncultured Dehalococcoidia bacterium | reverse complement strand
CCTGTTCGGTCATCGCCGGTGGACCGTCTTCCCAGCCCCAATACCAACTCCCCCGTTGAGCCAGGCGACCGGTGGGTATCGTCCTTCGTCCCACCATCCCTCGCCGATGTACACCCACGTGTGCCGCCATGCCCCGTTTTGCAGCTGCCAGGCGAACACGATGACATCCCGTTCCGGCGAGGAGCCCGAGCCGATGATCCCTGTCACGATCGCGTGGTATTCCGGCTGGATAGCGAATGGGTCGAAGCTGGTCGCATGGATTCGCACTGCGCCGCTGCCGTAGTCATCGCTCGTGTCCGGGCGTCCCGCCGCGAGCCAGCGGCTGACGATCAGCTTGTACTGGTCCTCGCGATGTGAGGTTCCCTCCCAGGGATTCCAGACATGGAGCACGCCGACAGCTGCGCCGTCGGCCAAGTCTCTGCAGCCGTACACATTGAGGCGAACGGTGTCGGTGCAGACGACCTCGACGGTTGCCGCCAGGCGCCAGAAGAAGTCCGCATCCCTGGAGTCGATCGCCTGCTGGATACTCCATGCGACCGAACGGAATGGCAGGGCCTCAATGTTACCGCGCGGCACGAGCCAGTGTTCGCTGCCGTCTATTGGCCCTTCGGCGATCCATCCAACGGAGCCGTCTCCCAGCTCGACTTGCCACCAGATGTAGGCGCCGCTCGTGTCGGTCTGGGGGCCCACTGTGAGGCTCACGGTTTCTCCCTCGAGCAGGTGAGCGACTTCGGCATACCAGCGCCCCGGACCGTCGCGGAGATGCAGGGGGTCGCTTCCCAGCCCCGTCAGCACGGCCCGCTCGCCGAGCTGTAGCACTGCGGTCACCGCGGTCGGAGACGGCGGAGCAGTCGGGGTTGGGGATGGGGTCGCGGTCAGGGCCGCGGTCGGCGAGGGCGCTAATGTCGGGCTCGTCGGTGAGATCGTCGCGGATGCCGTCGCAGTCGTCTCGGTCGGCTGTGGCGTCTCGGCTTCGCTGCCGTCGTTCCCGGAACACGCCGATGCCAAGAACTGAATCGCGGACATCGCTGCGAGCATCCAACCTAAGGGATATGGACAGCTCACGATGACTAACCTCAGGTGTCAGGCTACTGCGCGGTGATTCGATTCCAGATGGCCGGGTGGCCCAGATCTCACGACCTTAGGGTCCGGGCTTCCAGACCTGGAGCTGCGACAGCGCGAAGGTCGGTCCGTTCGTCCGCGGGTTGCGTCGTTAGGAGACGGTCCCGAAGGGCGCGCAACGGCGCACCTTCGGCCCATTGCAGCCACACCCACGCGTGATATTCCTCTGCCGCGGGCGACGAGCCCCGGAGGCACGACGATGGTCAAGCGTTGGTCGGCATTGGCCCTTGCGGTCGTGATCGTGACCGTCGGGCTGATCAGCCGGAGCCCGATGTCGGACGCCGTCGATGGCGTGCAGCCTCGAGCAGTGCTCCCCATGGTCGGCCGCGACGCAGGCGGCCTCAAATTCCTGAGTGTCAGCGCTGGGTTCGACCACACCTGCGGCATCGTCGCGGGCGGGACGGTCCGCTGCTGGGGCTCGAACGACTACGGGCAGGCGAGCCCGCCTTCAGGCACGTTTGTCAGCGTGAGCGCCGGGAGGATGCATAACTGCGGCGTCAGGACCAACCAGTCGCTCGCTTGCTGGGGCGCGACCGGCTACGGCATGAGCACCCCGCCCGCTGGAAGTTTCTTGAGCGTGAGCGCTGGTGCGGACCACACCTGTGGAGTCCGCACCGACCACACGGTCACCTGCTGGGGCAGCAATGCCTCGCACCAACTGGACGCGCCGGCCGGGGCATTCGTCTCGGTGAGTGCCGCGATCTTTCAAAGCTGCGGCCTCAGGACCGACCAGACGGTCGTCTGCTGGGGGAGCCTCACGACCGTTGCCGACGGGAAGTACCTCAGCTTCAGCGCGAACGCGCAGCAGGCCTGCGGAGCCAGGGTCGACGGCACGGTGGTTTGCTGGTCGCTCTCATCCGGGCCGACGTCCCAAGGGGGCTCCTTCACCGCCGTGT
>CALMIW010000504.1 GCA_937864275.1 uncultured Dehalococcoidia bacterium | reverse complement strand
CGCGCCCTCGGCCGGCGCCAGCGCGGCGAGCCCGGCGCGGCTCGCCGCCACTTCCGCGCCGTACTTCTTGCCCAGCACCGGCAGGTTCGGCTTCACGTCGTAAGCAACCACGGCGGTCTCGTCCTCGAGCAGCACGAGCTCGCGCGCGTTCAGTTCTTCGGTCACCAGGTTCGCGTTCTTCCGGAGTGCCGCCGCCTCGTCCTCCGTCCTCGGCTTCGCCAGCACCTGCGCGACCGGTTGCCGCACCTTGATCTGCGCCTTCGCCCGCGCCGCCCGCCCGAGCGAGCAGACCCGCTTCACCAGCTGCGTCTCCGCGTTCAGCGATTCGTCGATGAACGCCCGGTCGGGCTCCGGCCATTCCGCCAGGTGCACGCTAACCGGCGCATCGGGGTCGATGGAGCGCACCAGGTTCTGCCAGAGCTCCTCGGCCACGAACGGCGTGAACGGCGCGATCAGCTTTGTCAGCGTCACGAGCGGCATTCGTTCATTGAGCGATTCGTCGATGAGCGAGGCGTCCGCCACCGGCCACTCCGCCAGGTGCACGCTGATCGGCGCCGCGGGGTCCACCGAGACCACCAGGTTGCGGTACAGCTCCTCCGCCACGAACGGCGTGAATGGCGCGATCAGCTTCGAGACCGTCACCAGGGCCGTGTAGAGCGTGTCGTACGCGCTCTCTTTGTCCGCGTCGCCCTCGCTCACGCCCCGCCAGAACCGTCGCCGGCTGCGCCGCACGTACCAGTTCGAAAGGTCGTCGACGAATCCCTCGATCGCCCGCGCCGCGTCTGTCGGGTCGAAGGCCTCCATCTCCTCGGTCACCTTCACGACCAGCGCGTTCAACTCGCTCAGCAGCCACCGGTCGATCTCGGGCCTCGGCCCCCGGAACTCGCCGCCGGGCTTGTACCCGTCGATGTTCGCGTAGCTCACGAAGAACGAGTACGTGTTCCAGAGCGTGAGCAGGAAGCGCCGCAGCCCCTCCTCCACCAGCCCCGAGCTGAACCGTCGTGAAGACCCCGCCGGGCTCGCCGAATACATATACCAGCGCGTCGCGTCCGCGCCGTGCTGGTCCAGCACGCTCCACGGGTCCACCGTGTTCCCGCGGCTCTTCGACATCTTGTTGCCTTTTTCGTCGTTGATGTGGCCAAGGCAGATGACGTTCTTGTAGGCGATGCTGTCCGGGATCGCTTCACTCGCCTTCAGCATCGTCGCCTCGGCGTGCAGCGTGTAGAACCAGCCCCGCGTCTGGTCGATCGCCTCGCAGATGTAGTCGGCCGGGAAGTGCTTCAGGAACGCTTCCTCGTTCTCGAACGGGTAATGCCACTGGGCATAGGGCATCGCGCCGCTGTCGTACCAGGCGTCCGCCACCTCTGGCACGCGCCGCGCATCGCCCCCGCACTTCTCGCAGCGCAAAACGATCTCGTCGATGAACGGGCGGTGGTAGTCGTCCATCGCCTCGGCCTTCGCCCGGTCCTTCGCGTTCGCCACGATCTCCGCCTTCGAACCGCAGCACATCGCCTCGCCGCAATCGGCGCACTTCCAGAACGGCAGGGGCGTGCCCCAGTAACGCTCCCGGCTCACCGCCCAGTCGATGTTGTTCTCCAGCCAGTTGCCGAAGCGCCCGGCCTTGATGTGCTCCGGATACCAGTTGATCCGGCTGTTTCCCTCGAGCAGCGACTCCTTCTGCTTCGTCGTGCGGATGTACCAGCTCGGCTTCGCGTAATACAGCAGCGGCGTCGAACAGCGCCAGCAGAACGGGTAGGTGTGCTTCAGCGTGCCCTTCTTCAGCATCAGGCCGCGTTCTTCCAGGTCCCGCTCGATGTCGCGGTCGGCCTGTTTCGCGAACTTGCCGGCCCCGGGCAGCCCGTCGGCCATGATCCCGCGCAGGTCCACCGGCTGGACGAACAGCAGGCCGAAGTCCTTCCCTTCCGCGAAGTCCTCCGCGCCGAACGCCGGCGCCGTGTGCACGATCCCCGAACCGTTGTCGAGCGAGACGTAGTCGGCCGAGGCGACGCGCCGCAGGCCGTCCGTGTTCTCCTCCGCGGCGACCGCGCGCAGGTGCCCGTCGCCCCCGAAGCGCATGATCGGCAGGCCGTTCAGTTCCGGCCGGTAGAGCGGCTCATATCGGATACCCACCAGTTGCTCGCCGCGGACGGCCCCAACCATCTCGGGGTTCTCGCCGAGGACCGAGGCCGCCAGCGCCTGCGCCAGCACCAGCCGCTCCTCGCCCACCAGGTAGATGCCGTAGTCGGCGTCCTCCTTCACGGCGAGCGCCGTGTTCCCCGGCAGCGTCCACGGCGTCGTCGTCCAGGCCACCAGGGCCACGTTCTCCGCCTCGATGCCGGTCCGGTCGCGAAACTCGCCGCTGCCGACGCGGAACTTCACGAACACGCTCGGGTCCGGCGTGTCGTCCTGGTACCCGAGGCTCACCTCGTGGTCGCTCAGGCTCGTCCCGCACCGCGGGCAATGCGGAGTCACCCGGTAGTCCTGGTACACCAGCCCGTGGTCCCACATCTGCTTGAAGATCCACCAGCCGCTCTCGATGTAGTCGTTGCTATAGGTGACGTATGGATTGTCGTAGTCGGCCCAGAACGCGATCCGTTCGCTCAGCCGCGTCCACTCCTCCACATAGCGGGAGACGGATTCCTTGCACTTCGCGTTGAATGCCGCGATCCCGTACTGCTCGATCTCCGGCTTGGATTTCAGCCCGAGCTCCTTCTCGATCTCGAGCTCCACCGGCAGGCCGTGCGTGTCCCAGCCGCCCTTTCGCGGCACTCGGTAGCCCTGCATCGTCTTGTACCGCGGGATCAGGTCCTTGAACACGCGCGAGAGCACGTGGTGGATGCCCGGCCGCGCGTTCGCCGTCGGCGGGCCTTCATAGAAGATGAACAGCTTGTCTTCGGGCCGCTCTTCGATGCTTCGGCGGAAAATCGCGTTCTGCTGCCAGAACGACAGGATCTCCTGTTCGAGCCTGGGGAAGCTGACTTTCGGTTCGACCGGTTTGAACATGCGAGTTCCTGCCTTCGCTGCGGCGGATGCGCCCGCCGGAGCCCGGCCGACGTACCCTCTGGTGAAATGTCCCCCAGCGAAACGGCCACCATGCAAAAAGCGCCCGTCCCTCAACCAGGGACGAGCGCTGGGGCCCGCGGTACCACCCTGTTTTCCTGCCGAAGCAGGACACTCGCGGGGCGCAACCACGCCCCTGCCCCGGTTAACGGTGGGCTTCCGTCCGGGTCTACTTGCCGCCGTCTTCGGCAGCGTTCGGCCGGAGGCTCGGGAGGGATCTTCCCGCCGCTGTTCCGTGCCCCCTTCCACCAACCGGGGCTCGCTGTCCGGACGTACTGGCGCTACTCGTCTCCGTCGTTGCCGCTACCCGCCAGTGAAGCAGTGTGCGAGGCTGGCTGTCAATGATGATCGACCGCCAGCCTCGGCGTTCGCGCGGTCCGCGCCGTCTCGCGGGAGCGCTTCTGTTCGGCGTCCTTCTCGCGCTGGCTGCCCTCGCCGCTGCCTGCGGCGATGGCGACGACATCGACATCATCCCGCCTCCCGGTTCCCCCACCGCCGCCCCCACCCCCTCGGCCACGGCCCAGCCGGGGCCCGAGCCAACCGAGTTCCGTGTCGCCTACATCAACCTGATGAGTCCGATCGCGCTCGATGCCACCAACACCATCCCCTCCGACACGTTCCAGCAGCGGCTTGCCGTCGTCGTCGAGGAATTGAAAGCCTTCAAGCCGGACCTCGTCGCCTTCAGCGAAGTCACGGATACGAAGGCCCACGGCAAAGTCGCATCCGTCCTCGCCAAAGAGTTGAAGATGGAGCCGCTCTACGTCCGCGCAAAGCCGTGGTACGCCGAAAGCACGAAAGAGCAGAACGACGCCATCGCCAAGAGCGCCGGTTTCGAAGAGGGCGAGCTCATCCTCGTGAACGGCACCCTCTTCCCCAATACTGAGGGCGAACAGAAGTGGCTCAACCCGCGCACCTCCGAAGGCGAAGCCGCGGCCGCGCTCTGGATGCGGCTGAAAGGCCCCGACTCCATCGGCTCGATCGATGTCTTCGTCTCCCACCTCACCGGCACCGATGCCCGCCTCCGGGCCCAGCAGGCTGCCGACTTCGCGAACTTCATCGCCGCTAAGCGCGGCACCGGCCCCGTCCTCGTCCTTGGCGACCTGGGCGACCCGCCCGATTCCGCCACCGTGAAGGTGTTCCTCGATGCCGGCCTCACCGACCTCTTCGCCGATTCGCCGCTCAACACCTGCTGCCGCGAGTCCGTCGTCGCCGAACAGCCGCCTACATCTGCCAGGCACGACTACATCTTCAGCTCCGGCTGGCAGCCCGCCGAAGTCGGCATCTTCGCCGAGAAGCCGAAGAAGCTCGACGATGGCACGCTCGTCTACGCCAGCGACCACAACGGCGTCCGCGCCGTTTTCAGCATTGGCTTGAACAACGTTCCCTGATAGTTAGTGCTGCTGTTCACCCAGAGCCTTGACGAGCCAACGTATGCTTCGCCGCAAAGCCACCGGAGGGTTTGTTGATGGCCGTAACCGCTAGCAGTGCCTCGTCCTATCCCGTCACTATCGAGGTCGACCCCACCACCGAACCGCGCAACAAGATGACCGTCGGTTTTCGCCTCATCCTGGCCATCCCGCATTCGTTGCTCGTCGGCGGGTTTATCACCCTCGGGGCCGTCTTTAGCACGCAAAACGACTGGGGCGGACTGCTGAACGCTGGCGTCCTTGGGGCCGTCGCCAGTGTCTGCGCCTTTATCTCGTGGTTCGCCATCCTCTTCGCCAACCAGCACCCGCAGGGCCTGCGCGACCTCTGCACCTTCTATCTGCGCTGGAAGGTCCGGGCCATGGCCTACATGGCGCTCTTCCGCGATGAGTACCCGCCTTTTGGCGACTCGAGTTACCCCGCTGCCCTCCACATCGAACTCGCCGAATTCCCGCGCGACAAGCTCTCCGTCGCCCTCCGCATCATCTACGCGATCCCGCACTTTATCGTGCTCTTCTTCCTCGGGATCGGCTGGTTCATCACCAGCGTCATCGCCTGGTTCGCCATCCTCTTCACCGGCAAGTATCCCCAGGGGCTCTACAACTTCGGCATGGGCGTCTTCCGCTGGCAGACGCGCGTCGAGGCGTACATGCTCCTGCTCGTGGACCAGTACCCGCCCTTCTCCCTCGAGTAGCACCGGCCGCCGAACCGCCCCCACAACCCGAGCCGCGACCGTCAGGGAGCGGTGGGATGCGTCCGCCACCCGCCCTGCCGCGCGGCAGCCTTCCCAAGGCAAGCGCGGACCGATCCCCACACCCCGAG
>CALMIW010000503.1 GCA_937864275.1 uncultured Dehalococcoidia bacterium | reverse complement strand
GGTCGGCAGGCAAGCCGCTCCTGAACACCCGTCTTCGGATAGACGCGCCGCCCGGCGAGCCGGGTGAGATCCTCGTCGCCGGCCCGACCGTGACGCCCGGCTATTTCGGCCGCCCGGAGGCCACTGCCGCAGCCATCCGCGACGGCTGGCTGCACACCGGCGACGTCGGCCGGCTCGATGCCGACGGGTTCCTGTACGTGATGGACCGCCGCGACGACCTCATCGTCTCGGCCGGCGAGAACGTCTACCCGGCCGAGGTGGAAGCCGCGCTCGTGGCGCACCCGGCGGTCATGTCCGCAGCCGTGGTAGGGCTGCCGGATGAGCGCTGGGGCCAGGTTGTCTCCGCGGCAATCGTTCAAGCCGCGGAAGTGACCGACGGCGAGCTCGAGGCCTGGGTGCGAGCGAAGCTCGCGGGGTACAAGGTTCCGCGCCGTTTTGTCCGCGTCGCCGAACTCCCGCTCACCGCGAACGGAAAGATCCAGCGCCGCCTCGTCCGCAACCTCTTCGACTGACTCGCCTGCGAGGCCGAATCAGAACAGGACGTTCCGTGTCACGAGATCCGCAACCTCCTCGTCCGAGATTCCCAGTTCGTTCACGAGGATATCGATCGTGTGCTCATCCCAGAGCGGAGCGCGCGTCATGGGGAGCCGCTCGCCGTCCCAGAGGATCGGCTCCTCCTGGACCGCCGCGGTGACGCCAGACGGCAGGTCGAGCATGCGGTAGTCGCGGTTCATCGCGGTGTCGCGGCCGAGAAGTTCGCCAAGGTCTTCGACGGGAGAGGCCGGGACACCAACGCGCTGCAGCTGGGCGGCGGCGTCCCAGTTGTCGCGGCTCCGGGTCCACTCCCCGAGCTGAGCTTCGATGACGTCGACGATTGCCAACCTCCCGGCGAGGTCCGCCGGCCCAGAAACACCGGTGACCTCGCTGAGCCTCGCCCAATCGGCGTCGTCCCGGCACGCGATGGCGACCCACCGGTCGTTGCCGGCGCTGGGGTATACCCCGTGTGGGACCATCCGGGGCGATCGATTGCCGTTCCGCTCCGGTTCGGGTCCGCCATTCAGGTAGTGCAGGAGTTCGGTGTCGAGCAGGTGCACCGACGCTTCGTACTGGGAGAGTTCGAGGTACTGGCCCTGGCCAGTGCGCGCTCGCTGGTGGATCGCCGCCATGATCGCGGTGGAAGCGAAATAGGGCACGGTGAAGTCGGTGTGCAGCGTGCCGATACCGATCGGGTCGCGGCCGGGAAAGCCGGTCAGCGCGCCGATCCCACACATCGCGACGATGCCGCTCCCGTAGGATCGCCAGCCGGCGTGGGGCCCGCTCGTTCCCATTACCGCGAGGTTGGCCAGGATGATGTCCGGGTTAACCTCGCGGAGGGCGTCGTAGCCAAGGCCCCAGCGGTCGAGCCTGTCCGGCGTGTAGTTCGAGGTGGCAACGGCGGCGGTAACGGCGAGACGCAAGGCGATTTCGACTCCTTCCGGCGTGTTGAGGTTCAAGCACATCGCCCGCTTGTTCACGTTGCAGTCGTTGAACTGGCCGTTCGTGTTCCAGCTGACCTCGCCGGGTGGCTGCACGCCGATGGTCCGGATTGGGTCGAGCCGGTAGGCCGATTCGACCTTGATTACGTCGGCCCCGAGGTCCGCGAGCAGCCGCGTGGTGAGCGGCCCGGCGATCGCCCAGCAGAAATCGAGGACGCGGATGCCCTTCAGAGGTTGGTTCCTCCCGGTCCCAGGCGGAGGTTGCGGGGCGCGGGTGGGTGCCGTGGGCGCCCCGCCGCCGAGGTCTCGGGTGCCCACGGCGGCCCCTGCTTCGATGAGGGGCTCGATCCCCGGAGCGCCCCTTCCGGCGATGGAACGCAGCACCTCGGAGGTGTGCTGCCCGAGCGTGGGAGCCCGTTGGGCGGGCAGTTGCCAGGCGTTCGAAAGGAAAGGCGTCCGGAACGTGACCAGCGGTTCCTCGAACTGCCGGTGGGGCACCGTGTGGAAGAACGCGCGGTGGTGCAGGTGGGGGTCGCCGGCGATGTCGGCGATGGCGTTGACGGGAAGCACGAGCAGGCCCCGCTTCTGACCTTCGCGGATCGCCTCGGCCCGGGTGTACCGCGCGAGCAAGCGCCGGGTGTAGTCGGACATCTCGCGCGCGTGGGTTGCCCGGTAAACGGAGTCCGCCCATTCCTCGCTGCTCAGGTCGGATGAGCCGAGCGCGGTTTCGACCCACTCGGCGTAATGGGGCCAGTTCGGCGGGTGGATGGTGAACGAGACCCAGCGCCCGTCGCCGGCCTGGTAGGTCGTGAACGCCGAGAGCAGCGCATGCCGCGTGGGGACTCGGCCGTGCCATTGATGGATGTTGGCGTTCGCGGTCTGGATGGTCGTGAGGTTCACGGCCTCCTGCATGCTCACCTCGATGCGGCCCGCCCTTCCAGTCCGGCGCTTCTGCAGGACCAGGGCCAGTGCCGCCTCCGCCGCTGCGAGCGACGCCTGCTTGTAGGCGAGGTTCCCCTTGGGATGGTTCGGAGGATCTTCGCCTTGCCCGCCGAGGACGAGCAGGCCCCCGGCAGCTGTGCCGATGAGGTCGGTCGCCACCTCATCCGCATCGCCCGCGGCCTCGAGCCTCTCGAAGAGGGCGGCGACTTCCTTCCTGCCGCCGCACGGGCCGATGACCACGTCGCACGCCCGCGCGATGCTCTCCACGGTCCGCCAACTTTCAGGGGCCAGCAGGTCCAGCGCGACGCTCTCCTTGCCGGCGTTGTAGAGCAGGTGCGCCAGGCCCCGCTCGATTCCCGCGATGTCGCGCAGAAAGGGCCCACGAGAGCGGACGGCGTCGCCGTTCACGTCCTCGATGCGAATGACGCGCGCTCCGAGTTCGGCAAGGAGCCGCGCGCCAAAGACGGTGGCCTCGTCTGAGAGGTCGAGCACGAGGACATCGGCCAGGGGCAGGGAGCCATCGGTCACGGGGCGCCTCGCGAGTCAGCTACCAGGTATCGACGTTCGGCCGCTTTTTATGCTGGCGGGGGGCCGGTGGCGGCACCGTGCGAAGACCGTTCGACACCCAGAAACGCGTGTCCGCGGGGTCGATGACGTCATCGACCTGGAACGAGACCCCCTGGTGGATCGCACGGCTGCGTTCATATGCGCGGGCAACCAGGGTTTCGTAGCGCTCGAGACGTTCCTTCGGGTCGGTGATGTTGGCCAGTTCGTTGCGGAAGCCGAGCTTCACCTGGCCCTCGAGGCCCATGCCGCCGAATTCGGCTGTCGGCCAGGCGACCGCGAAGAAGGGGTCCTTGAAGCTGCCACCGGGCATCGCCTGCGCTCCCAGCCCGTACGCCTTGCGGAGAACGACCGTGAAGATGGGGACGGTCAGGTTCGCGCCCGTGACGAACAGGCGGCTGCAGTGGCGCACGAGCGCGGTCTTTTCCACCTCAGGGCCGACCATCATCCCGGGCGTATCGCAGAGGACCAGCAATGGGATGTCGAACGCGTCGAGCAATTGCATGAAGCGGGCAGCCTTGTCGGAGCCGTCGCTGTCGATCGCTCCTGCGAGGAAGGCCGGGTTGTTCGCGATGATCCCCATCGGGCGGCCCTCGATGCGGATGAAGCCGGTCACCATGCCGGGGCCGTACTGGCGGCGGAGTTCGAGGAAGGTACCCGTGTCGGCGAGCGTTTCGATCACTGCGCGGATGTCGTAGATCCGCAGGCGGTTCTCGGGGACGCGGTTGCGCAGGTGGCGCTGGTCCGCGCATTGCCAATCTTTGATGGCGCCCTGGAAGTACGAGAGGTACTGCTTTGCGACCTGCACCGCTTCGGCTTCATCGGCGACGGCGATGTCGACCACACCGTTGGGGACCTGGACCGACATCGGGCCGACCTCCTCGGGGAGGAAGACCCCGAGGTTGCCGCCCTCGATCATCGCCGGGCCGCCCATGCCGATGTTGGAATCCTCGGTCGCGATGATCACGTCGCAGCACCCGAGGAGCGCCGCATTTCCGGCGAAGCATCGACCCGAGTTGATCCCTATGACCGGGACGGTCCCGCTCAGCCGTGCCATCGTCGAGAACGTTGGCGTATCCAGCGGCCGGCCGCCGAAGAACTCGCCTCCTCCTCCGCCGCTGACGCTGGAGCCGCCGGTACGGTTTCCGCCGGTGCCGGCGCGTCCGCCACCACCTTCCGTGAACAGCACCACCGGCACGCGCCACTTCTCCGCGAGTTCGAGCATGCGGTCGGTCTTGATGTGGTTGAGCGGCCCCTGGGTACCCGCCAGCACGCTGTAGTCGTACGCCAGCACGGCGGCGCGCGTGTCGCGCTCCGGGAAGAGTTCGCCGTTGATGCTGCCGAAGCCGGTGACCATGCCATCGGTGGCGAACTTGTTGATCACGGTCTCGAGGGGCAGGCCCGTCCCCGGCGTCAGCACCAGCGACCCTGTTTCGACCCAGGTGCCGCCATCGACAAGGTCGTCGACGTTCTCGCGGGCCGTTCGCTGGTTGGTCTTGCGGCGGCGGGCGACTGCCTCGGGCCGCGCGGCATCGAGTGCGGCGGCGTGCCGGTCGAGGATCAGCTGAAGGTCAGGTCGCACGTGGTCGAGGTCGACCGCCGCCTGTTCGCCTTCGTCTCCATGCTCGATTTCCGCGGGTTCGACGAAGACGAGAGGGTGGCCCTCGAAGACCGTGTCGCCGGGTGCGACGGTGACCTGCCGGACATAACCGGCGGTCGTCGCGGCGATGACGTGCTCCATCTTCATCGCCTCCATGACCAGCAGCTGCTGCCCCGCCCGGACACCCTCGCCCTCGGCGACATCGACCGTGACGATGGTCCCCTGGATGGGAGCCGACACCCGAGCGGTGCCCTCGGGAGC
>CALMIW010000502.1 GCA_937864275.1 uncultured Dehalococcoidia bacterium | reverse complement strand
GGGCCGCGTTCCTGGATGTGCGGGAGGGGCTAACAAGGAAGCCCTCCCCCCGCCGCGGGAGGCGCGAGCCGCTCGTCGCGGCGATCATGGAAGTCACCCTGTACAAGGGCCTCCCCCGCATCGACTTCAAACTCACCATCGAAAACAACGCCCGGGACCACCGCCTCCGCGTCCTCTTCCCCCTCCCCTTCACCACCGAAGCCGCCATCCCCGAGAACCAGTTCCACGTGGCTGAACGCTCCCTCACGCCGCCGCCGTGGAATGGCACGAGCAACGAACAGCCGCCCACGACCTTTCCACAGAAGACGTTCGCTGCGTTCGAAGCCGAAGACGCTGGTATCGCCGTTTTTAACAAGGGGCTACAGGAAGGCGAAGTGGTCCGCGACAAGAAGGGCCGCCAGGCCTACGCGCTCACGCTCCTGCGCTGCGTCGGCTGGCTGTCCCGGCCAGACCTTGTGTCCCGCCGGGGCGGCGCCGGGCCGACCATCTCGACCGAAGACAGCCAGATGCAGGGCACGCACACGTTCGAATTCTCGCTGACCACCTACCGTGGCGACTGGCGGACGGCCAACATCCAGGCGATGGCGCACAGTTTCGCCTACCCGCCGCTCGCCTTCGCCACGAACGAACACGAAGGCTCGCTCGGCCCCGATGTGCCCCTCGCGACGATCACCCCCGGCGTCGTGCCCACCGCGATGACGCGCAGCGACGTCGACGGCGCGCCGATCGTCCGCGTCTACAACGCCTCCGGAGACCAGGCCGAAGCGGCGCTTTCGGTGCCCGCAGCCGTTCCCGGTGCCGGCCTCGTCGACCTCATGGAAGAGCACGTTCACACCGTCGATGCCACCCACGGGGATTGGCGCTTCCCGCTCCGCCCCTGGGAAATCGCCTCCGTCCGATTCGGCCGCCGCTGACAGCCCCGGTCGAATCGAATCAATCTGAAATAGAAATGTAGTTCATAGGCTGATGTCGGCTGTCGTTTCGGGAAGTACATTCCCGTTATGGCCGACATCGACCGGCTGACGCAACGTGAGCGAGAAGTGCTTCGCTTGATGGCCGCCGGCCGCACCAACGCCGAGATCAGCCGCGAGCTTTCCATCAGTTTCCCGACGGCGAAGACGCATGTCAGCTCGATTATCGCCAAGTTCGGCGCCGCCAGCCGCGAAGAGGCGGTGGCTCGGTGGCAGTCGGAGGTTGCACAGCAACGGCGGGGATGGGTGCTGCCCTGGCTCCTCCTCGGCGTCTTCGGGGCCGGGGCCGTGTCCGTAGTCCTGGCCGGTTCTGCGCAGCTCCGTCACCGCGGAGGAGACTCGGAGGGCCTGCGCGTCGATCTGGCCGCTCTTGAGCTGGGGCGGCCCACGCACTTCGTGGTCCCGTCGTTGGGCGAAACCCCGTTCGGCGCCCCGCTCGGTATCTGGGTCACTCGTGGCGAAGATGATCAGCTCACCGTCTTCTTCGACCGGGACCCGCATACCGGCTGCGCGGTCCGCTGGCAGCCGGAGTACGAGGGCGGCGGGTATTCGCTGAGCGACCAGTACATCGCACCGTTCATCGGGGCCTACAAAGACGGTTGCGGAGGCTGGGTGTACCTGAAGGACGATGGACGCATCGTGTTCGGGGCATCGCCGCGCGGGCTCGACTCATTCGACTTCGCGGCGGCCGGAGATGACCTCGTGGTGCATCTTGACCGGCTGATCCTCGGGCGGTGCCGGCCGGAACTTGTGGACGTCGATTGTTCGCGGCCCGGTGCGCCGATGCTCGTGACCGGCGAGCCGCCGCCGCCCGCCGTTCCGGACTGGGGTCAGCGCTGAGCGGCAGTCCACTGCCGCATTCCACCCAGTCGTACCCTTGACAACGCCTGCCGGGCCAGCCCACCCTCGCCGAAATCCCCGCCGGGAGCGTGGCATGGCCAGGATCTATCGCGGCATCGTCGTCGTCCACGGCGTTGGCGAACACACCAAGGGCTCCTACGTCAGCGGCTTCGTGGAGGAGCTCGCGAAGTTCCTCTGCAACGTGCCCGAGCTCTCCGATGGCAAGGTCCAGCTCACTGCCCGCAACCGCACCGACACCTCGGACACGAGCTGGGCGACCATCCACATCAAAAACCCCGATGCAGCGAAGCCCGACGAGGAATGGCACATCCGCGAGGCCTGGTGGACGCGGACCTTCCAGCCCAGCAAGCCCGGCCGCATCTACCTCTGGGCGATCCTTGCGGGCCTTGCCCTCCTCTGGTCGGCATGGGTACAACAGGCCCGCCGGGGCTGGCTCGCCTTCCGCAACCCCGCGAAGCTCGCCCAATGGCCCACCGAGCGCATCGGACGGCCCTTCGACCGCGCCAACCATGTGCCCCTGCCGCCGGCCGAACAGGGAGTCTGGCGTCAGCCGTCCGCCGGGACGGCGAAGTCAGTCCTCGATGCCGTCGTATGGCTCGTCCTGACATCGCTCTACGTGGTGCTTGGCGCCATCGGCCTGCTCCTCATCGGCGTGGTCTATCTCCTCCTCGTCCTCCCGCTGAGCCACGTGTTCCCCGCCTTCGCCAACCAGCTCCTCAAGGTGCTCACCCACCTCATCGTGTTCACCCTCGGCGACCAGGAAGCGATGACCACGCGCCAGCTCGCCCTCGCCGCCGCCGCGAACGAGGTGAACACCGGCCTCTGGAACATGCTCTCCGCCGATGGCATGCGCTCCCGCCGCAACAACGATGAGGAGTTCGAAGGCTACGAGACCGTCTCGGTCGTCGCGCACTCCGGCGGCTGCGTGGTCTCCATGGCCGCGCTGAAGAGCGCCGATTTCGCCCGCTTTCGCGATGAAGCGGCCACCTTCCGCCGCGGCAACCAGGCGGTCGACTTCCATCGCCCCGGCCGCATCAACTGGGTGACCGTCGGCAGCGGCCTGAACCTCGCCTGGAACGTCCGCTTCGGCAAAGGCGCCGCCGACCGGGCTCTCTGGCAGCGGCCGCTCGACCGCGTGAACTGGCTGAACCTCTACGCACGCTACGACCCGGTCTCGCAAGGACCGGCGCCCGCCGGCATGGTCGCCAGTCTCGCCGGGCCCGACCCGGAAGCCGTCCCGCCGCCCGCATCCGCCGATGCCGTCCCGGCGCCGCGCCCGCCCTTCGCCGCGGTCCGCGTCGCCAACACCGATAGCCCCTGGGGCGACCACGGCGCCTACTGGTCGAACCACGCCGAGGTCATGTCCCGGGTAGTGCATGTCCTCACCGATAGCCGCTTCGCCAGCGAGCCGCTGAGCCCCGATGAAACGGGCGTCGGCGCGAAGAACCTCGCCGCGCTCGAATCCGCGATCGCCAATCACGTGGAGGTGGAGACGCCGAAGTGGCGCCGCGCCGTCACTGCCGCCATGGGGCGCCTGCTGGCTGGCGTCGGCGCCTTCGCCGCACTGGTCGCCTGGGCGGGCGACGAGGTGGGCCGCTGGCTGCTCGGCGCCGGCGACCTGCCCGGCCTCGGCGAGTGGGCTCCCGGCGGCCACCGCCTGGAAAACGCGCTCTCCTCGAAGTTCGCGCTGGGCGGGAACTTCACCCTGCGAGATTACCTGGTCGGCGCGCTCGCCCTGGGCTTCGTTGCCATGCTTGCCCTCGAATTCAACAACCTCCGGCGCTGGCTCGCCGGCTTCGCCAGGACGCGCGAGACGGGGCGCCAGCGCCGCCTCTGGTGGCTTGCCACCGGTGTCGTCCTTGCCGGTACGCTCTTCGCGGTGGCCTGGCTCACCGTGCTCTGGCCCACGGGCACGCTGCCCTGAACCCTACTCGCGGTAGACGAACGCCTGCCGCACCTGCACGTGCGAACGATTGTCCACCGAGATCCGTTCGGCGTAAGCCAGCGCTTCGGCCTCGGAGCACTCCACCACGAAGTAGCCGCCGAGCGCCAGGTTCGACCCCGCGAGCGGGCCGTCGCTCGTCACCGCGCGCCCGCCGTCGTGCAGCACGGTCTTCGCGAACATCTCCACCGGCGCCAGCCCGCCGCCCGAGCGGTAATGCCCGGCGGCGCGCATCTCGGCTTCGAGCTTCTGGTGCTCCGCGACCCGGCTCGGGCTGCCGTCCGATTCCGCCGTCGGGTCGTACATGATCGCGAGCAGGTAGTGCATGGCGTCGCCCTCCGCGACGCAGGATACGACGGACTGTCAACTGCGTGATTGGCCTTGGCCGAAGCAGGAGACCCGCGCCGCCGCGGGTCTTCAGTCCGCCTTCGTGACGCTAGTCCCGGTTGCCCTTGCTCGCGCCCGTGATCTCCGCCATCAGCTCGATCGCCCGGTCGTCGCCTGCGACCGTGATGCCCGTGAGGCCGCTGTCCTGCCAGGCCTTGAAGCGCTCCCG
Source organism: uncultured Dehalococcoidia bacterium (assembly GCA_937864275.1). Lineage (GTDB taxonomy): Bacteria > Chloroflexota > Dehalococcoidia > Tepidiformales > Tepidiformaceae > Amarobacter. The sequence goes on along the minus strand of CALMIW010000502.1, from coordinate 512 downwards.
GATCCGCTCGGGCGGCCCGACGAGCGAACCGTCGTCGCAGAACTCGTCCGGCACCGCCTCCATCGCCTCACCCTTGCGGTGCGCGAGGTAGAGCTCCTGGATCGTCTTGGCGGCGTCCCCGTAGCCCCGCCGGACCATCATGTCGTTGTGGAAGTTCTTGTCCTGGTGGCCCATCCCGCCGACGTACAGCGCGATCCGCGGCTTCATCTGCCGGAACGCTTCGCGCAGGTCGTCCGTCACGATGACCGTCACGCTGGACTGCACTTCGAAGTCCTTCCAGCCCTTGCCGTTGCCGGCCCTCTGGAAGCCCTCCTCGATCCATTGCTTGTACATCCCCGCCGTCTGCGGGACGAACCCGAGCGGCAGGATCCCGTCGGCCACCTCGGCCGCCATCCGGACGTTCGTCTCGGTCCCGCTGCCCAGCCACACCGGGATGTTCGGGTTCATGTGGAGGATGGACTTCAGCGGCTTGCCGATGCCCAGCGAACCCGGCCCGTGATAGGGCAACTGGA
>CALMIW010000501.1 GCA_937864275.1 uncultured Dehalococcoidia bacterium | reverse complement strand
CCGCAGGTCGAGTGGGCCGCGGCATTGGAGCAGGCGCTCCAGGCGTTCCCGGCGCTCATCCTGCTGCTCCTCTTTCTCCAGGTGTTCGAGAACGCCAACAAGTACCAGATGACGGTTGCGCTCGGCATCGTCGGCATCGCCTCGGTCATCCGCGTGGTGCGCAGCGCGGTGCTCCGGACGCGGGCCGAACTGTACGTCGAAGCCGCGCGCGTCGTCGGCGCCACCGATGCGCGCGTGATGGTCCGCCACATCCTCCCGAACATCGCCGCCCCCACCATCGTCATCTTCACCGTCTCCATCGGGTCCTACATCGTTGCCGAATCGAGCCTCGCCTTCATCGGCTTCGGAGACCCCGCTGCGATTTCGTGGGGGCGGATGGTGAACGAAGGTCGGCGTCTCTTCCCGGCCGAATACGCCATGTCGCTCTTCGCGGGCGGCGCCATCACGCTCACCGTGCTCGGGCTCAATCTGGCCGGCGAAGCCCTCCGCGACCTGCTCGACCCCCGCCCTCGAGGGAGCGGCCGTGGCGGCTTCTGATGGCGCACGACTATGACGCCCGTCATGCCTTCACTTCCGTTCATCGTGCCACGCTCGCGCCGGGCCGGGGTGCGCGGCGCTACCGAGCGTGCCCGGCGCAGTCCGTCGACGAAGGGCGAGCCTCCACCCGAAGCTGAGGCGCCCACCAACAGGAGGACTCCCCATGACCGCCCAACAACTCGGAACCAGTCTCCCCGTCCTCGATGATCCGTACCGCTCTCGATGGTCCTGGGACGAGGTCCGCTGGGCTTCCCACTGCATCGACTGCTACCCGGGCAACTGCCCCATGCGGGTCTACGTGAAGGACGGCAAGGTCGTCCGCGAGGAATCGGCCGCCACCTTCCCGACCTACGAACCCGGCGTCCCCGACATGAACCCCATGGGCTGTCAGAAGGGCGTCGCCTGGGCGCGAATGGCCCAGGGCGACGATCGCATCCTCTACCCGCTGAAGCGGGTCGGTGAGCGCGGCGCCGGCAGCTGGGAACGCGTCACCTGGGACCAGGCGACGACCGAAATCGCCGACAAGATCCTCGATGCCGTCCTCGAAATCGGCGGTGAGTCGATCATGGCCCCGTCCGGCTGCAATACCCCGCCCGCCGCGGTCGCGGGCCGGAGTGGTCTCCTTGGTTCGGTGGGCGGACTCACGACCGACGTCAACGCCGAGATGAACGACTTCGCCCCCGGTTACTACCTCACCTACGGGACCTTCGACCCGGTAAGCAGCGTCGACGACTGGTTCCACGCCGAGGTTTTCATCATCTGGGCGGGCAACCCGAACTACACCCGGATCCCCCACATCCACTTCGTCAACGAAGCCCGCTACAAGGGCACCGAAGTGGTGGTCATCGCGCCGGATTACTCGCCATCCGCGATTCACGGCGACTATTTCGTGCCGGTGAATGTCGGCAGCGATGCCGCGCTCGCCCTGGCGATGGCCCACGTCGTCATTGAAGAAGGGCTCGTAGATGAGGAGTTCGTCCGCACCCAGACCGACCTGCCCCTCCTCGTGAACAGGGCCACGAACCGCTACCTCCGCGCCTCCGACCTTCCCGAGGGCGGCAGCGACGAGCAGTTCTACGCCTGGGACACCGTCACCGGCGCCCCCGCGCCCGCGCCCCGCGCGAACCTCAACTGGGGCGCGGTCGTCCCCGCGCTCGAGGGCGAGTTCACCGTCATCACCAGGGACGGACCGGTGACCTTCACCACGGTCTTCGCCCTCACCCGCGGCCGACTTGCTGAATACACGCCGGAGGCCGTCAAGCCGATCACCCGCGTGGACCCGGAGACAACCCGCCTGGTGGCGCGCAAGATCGCTGCCCGCCGGACCGCCATCCTCTCCGCCCTCGGCGGCATGGGGAAGCACTACCACGGCGACCTCATGGAGCGCGCCCAGCTGCTGCTCCTCGCCCTCACTGGCAACTGGGGCAAGCAGGGCACCGGCGTCCGCGCCTGGCTCGCCGGCCTCTTCGATGGTTCTGCAACGGTCATGCTCAAGAACAAGCGCGGGCCGGAAGAAGTCGCCGGACTCCTCGACATGCGCGAGATGCTCGTCAACATGCGCATCGCCGAAGACCCGTCGCTCACACCGCTCATCGTTGCCGTCGAACAGTCCCGGCAATCCTCCGCCGGCCTCGTCCCGCCCGTGTTCTGGTGGTACCACCATGCCGGCTACAAGAACACCTGGGAGCGGCCCGACTGGCACGACCCGAGCATGAAGCGCCCGTTCACCGAGTACTTCAAGGAAGCCACCGAAAGCGGCTGGTGGAGCGGCGTCGATGTCCCCCGCAAGGACCAGCCAACCCGCGTCATCATCGAGATGGGCGGCAACGTCCTTCGACGCACCCGCGGTGGGAGCAAAATGCTCCTCGAGCACCTTTGGCCGCAACTCACCTGCGTCGCCACGCTCGAAGTGCGGATGAGCACCACCGCCCTCTTCTCCGATTACGTCCTTCCCTGCGCCCAGTGGTACGAGAAGATCGGCTTCGGCATCCCGTCCACTCACGTCATGCACCTCACCTTCTGCGATAAGGCGGTCGAGCCGCCCGGTGAGTGCGTCGACGAATGGGAGGCCTACCGGCGCATCGCGGAGAAGGTCCAGGAACGGGCCCGCGCCCGCGGCATCCAGCCCTACACCGATTCCCGCGGCGTCCAGCGGGACCCCGCCAGCGCCCACGACAACTTCACCAAGCGCGGCATGTTCACCAACGAAGAAGTCCTCGCCGACGAGATGATCCGCGATAGCGCCGTCACCGGGACCGTGCCGCCGAACGCGAGCCTCGAGGACATCCGCGAGAAGGGCTACTACCGCTGGCAGGGCCTCGGCATCAACCCCCGTATCATCGCCCAGGCGACCGACCCGAAGCCCAACGAGACCTTCGTCCCCTTCCGCGACCATGTCGAAAGAGGCGCTCCCTACCCCACCCTCTCGCGGCGCGCCCAGTTCCTCATCGAGCACCCCTGGTTCATCGAAGCCGATGAGCACCTGCCTCGCCACAAGGAGCCTCCCGGGATGGGCGGCAACTACGACTTCCAGATCACCAGTGGCCACAACCGCTGGAGCATCCATTCGAACAACAACAGCAGCCAGATAATGCTCGACACCCACCGCGGCTCGCCCCACCTGGTGATGAACCTGGGAGACGCGGCGCGGCTCGGCATCGCCGACGACGATTTGGTCCGCGTCTACAACGACCTTGGCGAGTTCCAGGTGCCCGTCCTCCTCTCCGAAAGCGCTCAGCCCGGCCAGGTAGTCATGTACAACGGCTGGGACCCCTACCAGTTCCCGAACTGGGCGGGCCCAAACGACATCGAGCCCGGCATGATCAAGTGGCTGCACCTCGCCGGCGGTTAC
>CALMIW010000500.1 GCA_937864275.1 uncultured Dehalococcoidia bacterium | reverse complement strand
CCTCCGCGGCAGGGATGCCGCTTGATGGACACAAAATAGCGCCACCCCGTGGGTGGCGCTATCGCATCCGGCACAGAAGTGCGAGCGCTACTTCTTCACCGGCATCGTTTTCGCTACGGCCTTGTGGTCGGCCTTCTGCTTGTTCGTCTTGGCGGTGTTCTTGGGGCTCTTGTCACCCATTTCAGGCTCTCCTTAATCGCAGGTATAGGCTCCATGGATAGTAGCGAAGGGAGAAAAAGGCTGCAACGGGAACCAGCGGGCCTTCACAAACGTTTACAGAGATGTGCAACGCAGGCATCACTCCGGGAGCAGTAGCATCGCGTCTCCGAACGAATAGAACCGGTAGCCCTCCGCGACCGCCTGCCGGTAGGCATCGAGGACGAACTCCTGGCCCGCCAGCGCGCACACCAGCATGAGCAGCGTCGACTTCGGCAGGTGGAAGTTCGTCATCAGCGCGTCGACCACCTTGAAGCTGTCCCCGGGCAGGATCCGGAGGCTCGTCCATCCGTCGTACGGCTCGATCGCGCCGCGCTCGCGCGCCACATGCTCCAGCGTCCGCACCACCGTCGTCCCGACCGCGACCACCCGGCGCGGCTGCGCCTTCGCCCGGGCGACAGCCTCGGCCGCGGCGGCGGGCACCGTCACGTGCTCGGCGTGGAGGACGTGGTCGCGAGGGTCGTCGGCCACCACCGGCCGGAACGTCCCCGGACCGACGTGCAACGTCACCTCGCTGCGCTCAATGTCGCGCGTCGCGAGCGCTTCGAAGAGCTCCCGGGTGAAATGCAGGCCCGCGGTCGGCGCTGCGGCGCTGGCAGGCTCGCGCGAATACACCGTCTGGTAGCGTTCGGGGTCGCCTTCGTACTCCTTGATGTACGGCGGCAGGGGGACCGTCCCGGCAGACGCAGGGTCGAACGGCCGCTCGAATTCGAGGACCACCGGCCCGCCCGCGTGGAACTGCACCGAGGCGGGGAGCGGACCATCCGTCGCGTCGAAGATGAAACGGCGGCCGGGGCGCGCCTGCCGCGAAGGCTTGAACAGTACTTCCCAGACCCGGTCGCTGAAGGGCCGCACGAGCAGTGCCTCCACTTCGCCGCCCGTGTCGGGACGCCTGCCAAAGAGCCGCGCAGCCATCACCCGCGTGTCGTTCACCACCAGCAAGTCGCCCGGTTTCAGGATCTCCGGTAGGTCGCGGACGATGCGGTGCTCGATGGTTTTCGTGCGGAACCTCAGGACCATCAGGAGGGCGCAATCGCGCGGTTCGGCCGGCTGCTGGGCGATCTGCCCGAGCGGGAGTTCGAATGTGAAGTCCTCGGTACGCACGCATGTGAGCATTGCGTCTTCGAAAGCACCGGTCTACGTTGACCGGCATGGCGAGCGATAACGGCACCGGCACGGCGGACTACTCCGCCGAGCGCCTCGAAGCACTCGCGGCCAACCGGCTCACCCTCGACAAAAGCGCCGTCCGCAGCGTCAGCGCCGCCGAAATCGAGATAACGAAGAGCGCCGTCGCCGTCGCGAAGTTCGAGAACGGCACGATTCGCCAGGGCTCCGTGGGAATCGTCATCGGCCGCTCAGTGGCGATGGACGAAGTGAAAGCCGGCGTGCTCATCTCGCCCGTGGTGCGCGGCGATGTCCACACCCTGCTCGATATCCGCTCGGCCGTCGCTATTGGCTTTGGGATGGTGCTGGGGAAGGCTGTGCTTGCCGCCGGCCGCGCACTGGTGCAACGGGTGCGAGGCTGAGTTCCTCGATCGGGATGATCGTGTTCGCCTCGTCCGTCCTCAGCTGACCGCACGCCGCCGAAATCTCTGAGCCCTTCTCCACCCGTACCGTGCAGTTGATCCCCGCCGCCAACAGGATGCGCTCGAACTCGAGCACCGTGGCCCTTGCCGCCCGCCCGACCCTCCCGCCCCTCGGGTTCACCGGGATCCGGTTCACTTCCGTCGGCGCCCCCCGCAGCAGCCCCGCGAGTTCCCGGGCTACGTCCGCCGAATCGTTCTCCCCCGCGATCAACGCGTATTCGAACGTGACGCGCCTGCCACTCGCTTTGAAGTAGCGCTTGGCCGCCGAGATGATCTCCTGCACCGAGTGCGGTCCGGCGGTGGGCACCAGGCGTTGCCGAAGCGCCTCGTTCGGCGCGTGCAGCGAAATGGCCAGGCCCACCTGCAGGCCCTCCTCCGCCAGCCGGTCGATCCCCCGGATAACGCCCACGGTCGAAATCGTGATGTGTCGCTGCCCGAGCCCGAACGCCCGCGGGTCCGTCAGCAGCCGCACCGCCCGCACCGTCTCGTTGTAGTTGGCCAGGGGCTCGCCCATCCCCATGAACACCACGTTCGTCACATGCTCGCCGCGCTGCTTCAACACCCGGGCGACGTGGGTTACCTGGCTCACGATCTCGCCCGCCGAGAGGTTCCGTTCGAACCCCATCTGCCCGGTGGCGCAGAAGATGCACCCCATCGCGCACCCGGCCTGCGTGGAAACGCAGACGGTAGAGCGCGGATGCTTCTCGCCCGGCTCGGGGTACTGCATCAAGACCGTCTCGATCAGCGTGCCATCGCCCATGCGAAGAAGCAGCTTCGTCGTGTTTCCGTCGGCACTCGTCACGCTGCGGACTTCCGTCGCCGGCGATAGCGCGTAACGCCCGGCCAGCGCCGCGCGAGCGCCGGCCGGCAGCTGCCGCAACTCCTCGACGCTGCCCGGGAACTCCCGGTAGAGCGCCTGCAGCACCTGGTTCGCGCGGTAGGCGGGCAGCCCCAGCTCCGCGATCAGGGCGTCCATTTCCGCGGGAAGCAGGTCGTACAGGGAGTCGTGCGGCGCGGCGCTCATCCGAGGCCCGCTTCCGGGAGCAGTTGCCCGCGTTCGCCCGCGAGGAACTGTTGCGCCGTCAGCCGCTTGCCCCCGGGCCGCTGCACTTCCTCCAGCGCCAGCCAGCCCTCCGAAAACGCCACGGCGGGCCCCTTCTCGATGACCGCCAGCCTGCCGGCGGGCGCCGCTTCGCCCCCCGCTACCCGGGACTTCCACACGGACAGCCGGTGCTCGCCGTACATCACGAACGCCCCCGGCCACGGATTGTAGGCCCGGACCGCCCGTTCGGCCGCGACGGCGGTCATCTCTGCGCGAAGCCAGCCGTCGTGCTTTGCAATGAGGTGGCAATACGTCACCGCCCCCTCGTCTTGCGGCTCCGATTTCAGGTCGCCCGCGAGCCAGCCCGGCAGCACCCTCACGAGCTCCTCGGCCCCGAGCGCCGCCAGCCGGGG
>CALMIW010000499.1 GCA_937864275.1 uncultured Dehalococcoidia bacterium | reverse complement strand
ATGCGCAAGCCCGCTGCCGCCCGCTAACGAAGGAGCTCTCCCATGGTGACCACCAGCAAACCCGCCTACAAAGTCATCGGCACCCGCCCCGTTCGCCCGGATGGCATCGACAAAGTCACCGGCCGCGCCGTCTACGGCGCGGATATCCGCCAGCCCGGCATGCTCTACGGCCGCGTGAAGCGCAGTCCTCACGCCCACGCCGTCATCAAGCGCATCAACACCGAGAAAGCAGCCGCCCTCAAGGGTGTCCATGCCGTCGTAACGGCCCACGACTTCGGCGGCGACGTTGCGGCCCTGCCCGACATCTCGAAGAACATCCTCGCCGGCGATAAGGTGCTCTACCGCGGCCACGCGATCGCCGCCGTGGCCGCCACGAGCGATCTCATCGCCCGCCAGGCCTGCGACCTCATCGAAGTCGAGTACGAAGTCCTCCCGCCGGTCCTCGACGTCCGCGAAGCCATGCTCCCGGGCGCCCCGCTTCTTCACCCCAACCAGAAGACGCGCACCCCGGCAGGCCCCAGCGAGAACCCCTCGAACACGGTCGCCCACGCCGCCGTCGCCTTCGGCGACGTCGACAAGGGCTTCGCCGAGTGCGACGTCATCGTCGAGGGCGAGTTCAAGACCCGGATGGTCCACCAGGGCTACATCGAGCCCCAGTCGGCCACCGCCATGTGGAACCCGGACGGCCAGATTACCGTCTGGACCTGCACGCAGGGCTCGTTCCCGGCCCGCCAGAGCATTTCCCAGGTGCTAAGCCACCCCGTCTCGAAGATCAAGGTTGTCCCGACCGAGATCGGCGGCGGCTTCGGCGGCAAGATCAGCATCTACCTCGAACCGGTCGCGGCGCTCCTCTCGAAGAAGTCGCTCCGCCCCGTGAAGATCACCATGGACCGCGCCGACGTGTTCGAAGGCACAGGGCCGACCCCGGGCACCTCGATCCGGGCGAAGCTCGGCGCCACCAAGGACGGCAAGTTCCGCGCCTTCTACGCGAATATGGCCTATGAGAACGGCGCGTTCCCCGGCTCCGCCGCCAACTACGCCACCATGTGCATCACCGCCGGCTACGACATCGAACACGTGAAGCTCGATGCCTTCGACGTCGTGGTGAACAAGCCTCGGACCCAGGACTATCGCGCCCCCAGCTCGCCGGCCGCAGCCTTCGCCATGGAACAGCTCGTGGACGAAACGGCCATCAAGCTCGGCGTCGACGTTGAGGCCCTTCGCCTCCAGAACATCTGCAAAGAGGGCACCCGCGGCCCGATGGGCATGCCCCACCGCGCACCCGGCCACGAGGAGACCGTCCAGGCCGCCGCTGCCTCGGAACACTACCGCTCGCCGCTGGAGGGCCCGAACCGCGGCCGCGGCACCGCCTCCGGCTTCTGGTTCAACGTCGGCCTTCGCTCCAGCGTCTCGGTCACTGTCTTCCCCGACGGGACCGTGTCCCTGATTGAAGGCAGCACCGACATCGGCGGCACGCGCGCCTCGCTCTCCATGCAACTCGCGGAGACCCTTGGCATCGGCTACGAGGACGTGAAGCCCGAAGTCGTCGACACCGACTCCGTCGGCTACAACGACGTGACGGCCGGCAGCCGCGTCACCTTCGGCACGGGCATGGCAGTCCACGAAGCGGGCAAGAACCTGGCGAAGGAGATGGCCGCCCGGCTCGCCCCCACCTGGCAGGTGACCGCGGATGACATCGAGTTCGCCGACGGTGTCTTCAAGACCAAGGACGGCGCGAAGACCGGCACCTTCAAGGAGATCGCCCAGGCCGTCGTCGGCCGTGGCCCCGGCCTGACGGTCAGCGGCTCGGTCAATGCCGGATTCCTCCAGGGCGGCGGCTTCGCCCACGCCATCGTCGATGTCGAGGTCGATCCCGAAACGGGCAAGGTCACGATCCTCAAGTACACCGCCATCCAGGACGCCGGGACCGCGATCCATCCTGCCTACGTCGAGGGACAGATGCAGGGAGGAGCGGTCCAGGGTATCGGCTGGGCGCTCAACGAGGAGTACTACTACGACGACAGCGGCCGGATGGTGAACTCGAGCTACCTCGACTACCGCATCCCGACCACGCTCGACGTGCCGATGATCGGCACCATCATCGTCGAGACGCCGAACCCGTTGCACCCGTTCGGCGTGCGCGGCGTCGGCGAACCGGGCATCGTGCCGCCTCTCGCGGCCATCGCGAACGCCGTCAGCCACGCCACCGGCGTGCGCCAGAACCAGCTCCCGATGAATCCGGCCCGGATTCTCGAGACCACCAAGGGGAAGTAGCCCGTCTTGGCGACGGTCCACATCCCCGCCATCTTGCGACCGTTGGCCGGCGGCTCCTCCCTCGTGGAGGCCGCCGGTTCGACGTTGC
>CALMIW010000498.1 GCA_937864275.1 uncultured Dehalococcoidia bacterium | reverse complement strand
CCACCGGCGAGAACCGGCTGCGGTCCACGTCGAACGTGTCCCAGGTGTTGTTCGCGCTGACGCCGTGGGCGGTGCCGCCCTTCTGCGGCTTCGCCGCAGCCGTCGTCGGCGAAGCGCCGGCGCTCGGCGAGGCGGCGGTCGTGCCGTTCGATGGCGGTGCGGTTGCCTCGCCGCCGTCATCGTCGTCGTCATCGCCACAGCCAACGAGGCCGAGTGCGCCGAGCCCAATGCCCGCGGTCGCTGCACCGCCGAGCACGCGGCGGCGAGACACGCTTTGTCCCGTGATCCGTCGCTTCCAGTAGTTGTCGACTTCCGACATGAAAGAACTATCCCCCTTGGATTCACCGTTATGATGGCGGTCATAGACACCACGGTGCTCTGCGGAGTATACGCACGCCGACCCATGATGGAAGTCAGCGCTCGGGAAATATTTGGCCGATCGGCCAAACTATTGGAACCCGTCTTGAATTGCCCCGGACCCGGCTTTGGGCAACAATAATGGTTCGGCCATAACGCCGAATTCGTGGAGGCGCGCCACCGAGTGCGCCGTTCGTACACAAGGAGACCCCAGTGGCAAAGAAAGTCCGCGCAGTGGTGACACTGCAACTTCCGGCGGGTAAGGCAAATCCCGCCCCGCCCGTTGGCCCAGCGCTCGGCCAGCACGGCGTGAACATCATGGAGTTCTGCAAGGACTACAACGCCCGCACGCAGGACAAAGTCGGCCAGATCATCCCGGCCCAGCTCACCATCTTCGAAGACCGCTCGTTCACCTTCATCCTGAAGACGCCTCCGGCAGCGGACATGCTCCGCAAGGCGGCCGGCGTCGCGAGCGGGAGCGGAAACCCCCGGCTGAACAAGATCGGCAAGGTCTCTTCGGATGACATCCGCAAAATCGCCGAGACGAAGATGCCCGACCTCAACGCCAACAGCATTGACGAAGCGATGAGGATCATCGAAGGCACCGCACGCAGCATGGGTATCGAGGTCGAATAGCCATGGCAAAGAAGGGCAAGCGTTACAACGAGGCGGCCGCGAAGGTCGAGAAGACCAAGTTCTACCCGGTGGAAGAGGCCATCGCCCTGGCGAAGGAAATCCACCCGGCGAAGTTCGACGAGACCGTTGAACTCCACATCAAGACCGGCCTGGACCCGCGCCACGCCGAGCAACAGATCCGCGGCAGCACCGTTCTGCCCCACGGACTCGGCAAGGTCATGCGCGTCCTCGTCTTCACCGAAGGCGAAGCCGTTTCGGCCGCGCGCGAAGCGGGCGCCGATTTCGTCGGCAGCGACGACCTGATCAAGCAGATCGAAGGCGGCTGGACCGACTTCGACGTAGCCATCGCCACCCGCGAAATGATGGGCAAGGTCGGCCGTCTCGGACGCGTCCTCGGCCCGCGCGGCCTGATGCCGAACCCGCGCTCGGGGACGGTCGTCGGCGCTGAAGCCATCGCCAAGACCGTGAACGATGCCAAGCAGGGCCGCGTCGAGTTCCGCCTCGACCGCCTCGCCAACATTCACGTCCCGCTCGGCAAGGTCAGCTTCGACGAAGCGAAGCTGCGCGAGAACATGGCGACCTTCATCGAGGCGGTGAACGCTGCCAAGCCGAAGGAAGCCAAGGGCCAGTACATCCGCAGCGCCACGCTGACGACGACGATGGGCCCCGGCATCCACCTGGACCTCGCTCAGACCCTGGCGATGCGGACGACGTAGACGCTGCGGCGAACCACACACGCAACGAGGCTCCCCAACGCGGGGAGCCTCGTTTTCTTTGCCTGCCGCCGGCGCTACAGGAACGGATTGTGGACGGTGAGCCCCTCGATCCGCTGCCCGTGCTGGAAGTCCTCGCTCAGGAGCTGGGAACAGCCCGCATCGAGGGCGGCGGCAACGATGAGCGAGTCATAGAAGGAAAAGCCGTAGCGTGCCTGGAGCGTGAGGCAGCTCCGGTAGGTCTCAATGCCCGGCCAGATCGTCCAGAGCGGACTCAGCACCTGGTCCAAGAACTCCCGGGCATCCTCAGGCGTGGCAACCGGCGTCGTCCGCCTGGTCACGGCGTTGAGGGTTTCCTGCACCACCTGGTGGCTGATGACCGCGGACGCTTCGCGAATAGCGGATGTCACAATTTCCGTCGCAATGGAGCGCTTCCGCCCGTCCGTACGATCAAACATGTAGACGAACACGTTCGTGTCGATGAACCTATCGCTCATTGAGCTCATCACGGGTGAACTTCCTACCACCTGTGTCCACGTACTGTTGCATTCGCTCGATCAAAGCCGC
>CALMIW010000497.1 GCA_937864275.1 uncultured Dehalococcoidia bacterium | reverse complement strand
CCCCAACGCGGATTCCTCGTTGCGGTCACAGGACCGGGGCAGCCTTCCGATGCGGAAGTTCGGAAGCTCGTGGCTTCGTTGGTGGAGTAGGTTCCGAGGCGTCGCGCCCGGCGGGATTCGACGCAAGGCCAGCACGAAGCACGACTCCGTGCTCCAACCTCTGGCGCGGCGTCAGCCGCTAGGACGCTCGAACCCCTCTTTCCTCCCGAAAAGGACGTTGGAGAGGGACTCTTCTTGCCGTTGAGCTACACGTTGGCCGGCACGTTTTCCCCCGCCCGCCGGCCGCCTCGTACGCGCCCGCAACCTGGATTACCCGGCCTTCGTCGAAGAAGTTGCCGACGGCCTGGAGGCACCTCACCCCTCCCCCACTCCATTGCGATGGAGAGGGGGTTTTGCTCGCCTCCCTAGAGCCCCGCGAGCTGGTTCCCCAACCCACTCGCCCCCTCGTATGCGCTCGCAACCTGGATCACGCGGCGCTCGTCGAAGAAGTTGCCGATGACCTGGAGGCCGACGGGGAGGCCTTCGCTGAAGCCGCAGGGCACGCTGATCGAGGGGAGGCCGGCCACTGAGGCGGGCAGCGTGTACACGTCGTTCAGGTACATCGCGTACGGGTCGTCCACCTTCGCGCCGATAGGGAAGGCGACCGTGGGCGAGGTGGGCGTGACGATCACGTCGTATTTCGCGAAGGCGGCGGCGAACTCGTTGTTGATGACGGTGCGCACCTTCTGGGCCTTCAGGTAGAAGGCGTCGTAGTAACCGGCGGAGAGGGCGTAGGTGCCGAGCATGATGCGGCGCTTCACCTCGTTGCCGAATCCCTGGGCGCGGGTCTGTTCCATGTTGTCCCACATGGTGGGGCCAGAGCGGTCGCTGAAGCCGTACTTCACGCCGTCGTAGCGGGCCAGGTTCGCGGACGCTTCGCTCGGGGCGATGATGTAGTAGACGGCGAGGGCGTGTTCGGTGCTCGGGAGCGAAAGCGAAGTATCGACCTCCGCGCCGAGCGATTCGAGCGTCTTCAGGGCCTCATCGATGCGAGCCTTCACGCCGGGCTCCATGCCGCTGATGAAGTACTCGCGCGGGACGCCGACTTTCATGCCCTTGATGTCGCGGCCGAGGTAGTGGCGCATGTCGGGCATGGGTTCGGGGTTGCTGGTGCTGTCGCGGGGGTCGTGGCCGCCGATGCACTGGAGCATGGTGGCGACATCTTCGACGTCGCGGCCGATGGGGCCGACCTGGTCGAGCGAACTGCCGAAGGCGACGATGCCGAAGCGGCTAACGCGCCCATAGGTGGGGTCGAGGCCGACGACGCCGCAGAGTGCGGCCGGCTGGCGAATGGATCCGCCGGTATCGCTCCCGAGGGCGACGAGCGCTTCGCCCGCGGCGATGGCCGCCGCCGAGCCGCCGGACGAGCCGCCGGGCACGAGGTCGAGGTTCCAGGGGTTGTGCGTCGGGCCGTAGGCGCTGTGCTCGGTGCTGGAGCCCATGGCGAACTCGTCCATGTTCGCCTTGCCGACCATGACGGCGCCCGCCTTGCGCAGCTGTTCGTAGACGTGGCTGTCGTAGGGCGGGTTGAAGTTCTCGAGGATCTTCGAGGCGGCGGTGGTGCGGGTCCCCTTTGTGACGATGAGGTCCTTGACGGCGACGGGGATGCCGGTGAGAGGCGTCGCGGTGCCGCTGGCGTACTTTGCGTCTGCTGCCTTCGCCTGTTCGAGGGCGAGCTCGGGCGTGGTGGTGATGTAGGCGTGAACCTTCGGCTCTACCGCAGCCATGCGGTCGAGGACCGACTGGGTCAGTTCGACGGCGGAGAACTCCCTGGCGCGGAGCTTTTCGTGGGCTTCGTGGGCGGTCAGGCGCCAGAAGTCGCTCATTCGAGCACCGCCCGGACGCGGACGTAGCCATCTTCGGAGCGCGGGGCGTTGGCGAGCGCTTCGTCCTGCGGCAGGGAGGGTGCAACCAAATCCTCGCGCATGACGTTGGAGAGGGGGAGGGGGTGCGCAGTCGGCTCGAGGCCCTCGGTGTTCACGGCGGTGAGTGCGGTGAAGTGGTCGAGGATGCCGGAAAGTTGGGCCGTGAAGCGCTGCACGTCCTCATCGGTGAGGGCGATGCGCGCGAGACGTGCGATGTGGAGGACTTCTTCGGACGTGAGCGCCATGGGAATCAGCGTAAAGGGAACGCGGAACAGGGAACAGGGAACGGGGCCGGGAACCGCTGGTGGGAACGGGGGCTTAACCGCGCGGCGTTTTCCGGGGGTTGGGGGTTTGGTACGGTGAGCAAGA
>CALMIW010000496.1 GCA_937864275.1 uncultured Dehalococcoidia bacterium | reverse complement strand
CTCGCGGGGGGCGGCGAACAATGACCCGGAGGATCGGCCAGGTTCTGATCGAAGAGGGCGCGATCCGGGTGCCGGGGGAGTCCACCGGCGAGATCCCCGGGACGCGCGAAGCCGTATTCGCCCACGTCCGCAGCGATGACTCCGGCCGCTACCGGCCGCTCTCGGGCGCCCGGACGCTCCCGACGGGCTGGCGCGCGCCGCTCGGCGAGGACTTCGATGCAGAAGCGGCGATCGAAACGGTCTATCCGCTGGCGCTCGTCCACCAGCGCCAGCTCGCCGAAGGTTCGCTGCGCGTGGTCTCCCTGGAGGACGTGCTCGTCCGCCAGAGCGGCCGCTACGAGGGCGCCGGGCGGCTCTCCCCGGCCGGCCGCGAACGAGCGACGCGGCTCCTTTGCGGCGAGTGCGTACGGCGTCCGGTCTGGGCCGGGGCGGCCGTCGCGCCGGGAGAAATCCCGTGCCCGGAGCCGTGCAGCGTGCTCGTCGCGTTTTGCCGCGAAGCCGCATTGTGGGAGGCCCGGCCGCCTGCCGGAAGCCCCCCGGATGCCACGGTGGAATGGGCCGACTTCGAAGCGCCCGGCAACGAACTACGAGAGCGATACCTCCAGGAGATGGCGAAGGCGGATGAGTAACCAGGATGTCGTTAGCGAAGCGCGGACGCTGTTCCCCGGCGGGGTGAACAGCCCGGTGCGCTCATTCCGCTCGGTCGGGGGCAACCCCGTGCCTATCGCGCGCGGCCAGGGGCCGTTTGTCTTCGACACCGAGGGCACACGTTACATCGACTACATCGGCGCCTTCGGGCCGCTGATCCTCGGGCACGCCCCATCGCCGGTTGTCGAGGCGATCTGCGTTGCCGCGGGGGAAGGCACCGCCTTCGGCGCGCTCACGCCGGGGGAGATAGAACTCGGAAAACGGGTTATCGCGGCCACCGGTATGGAGCGCGTCCGCTTCGTGAACTCCGGCACCGAAGCCACGATGACGGCCATCCGTCTCGCCCGCGCGGCGACCAACCGGCCCGTGCTGGTGAAGTTCGATGGCGGCTACCACGGCCACAGCGACGGTCTGCTCGTCAAGGCGGGGAACGGCGTGGCTCCACTTGGACTGAGTGATTCGGCCGGCGTTCCGGAGCAGATCGCGGCACTCACCGCCGTCCTTCCCTACAACGACCCGGCCGCGCTCGCCGCGTGGTTCGAGCGCCACGCCTCCGAGACGGCCGCCGTGATCGTCGAACCGGTGGCCGGCAACATGGGGCTGGTCGAACCTACGGACGCGTTCCTCGAAGCGCTCAACACGGTCCCGCGCGCCCACGGCGCACTGCTCATCGCCGATGAGGTGATCACCGGCTTCCGCTTCCGCTACGGGCTCAGCGGCCTTCTCCCGAACGCCGACCTCGCTTGCCTGGGCAAGGTCATCGGCGCCGGTCTACCCGTCGGGGCTCTCGGGGGCCGCGCCGCGGTCATGGACCTGCTCGCGCCGCTCGGCCCCGTCTACCAGGCCGGCACCCTCAGCGGGAACCCCCTCGTCACGGCCGCGGGCGCCGCCATGCTGGACCTGCTGGCTTCTGGCGCCGTCTATACCCGCCTGGACGAGCTGGGCCGCCACCTGGAGACCGGCCTCACCGCCGCCATCCGCCGCGCGGAGATCCGCGCGTCGGTCGTCCGGCGCGGTTCCGCGCTCACGCTGTTCTTCCGGCCGGAGGCGCCGCACGACTACGCCGAAGCCCGCGAATCCGATACGGGGGCGTTCTCCCGCTTCCACGCGGGGATGTTGAAACGCGGCGTGCTCTTGCCGCCGTCCCAGTTCGAGACCTGGTTCGTCTCGGCGGCGCACACCGAAAGCGAGATCGACGCCACCGTCCGCGCCGCCCACGAGGCCCTGCGCGAGGCCGCAAGCGCATGACCAGCGTGCGCATCGCCACCCGCGGCAGCAGGCTCGCGCTCATCCAGACCGAACTGGTAGCGGCGCTGCTGCGCGAGCACAACCCCGGAGTCGAAGTCGAAGTCGTGACCGTGGTCACCGCGGGCGACCGCGACCAGTCGACTCCGCTGCAAGAAGGCGAACGCGCAGGCTGGTTCACCTCCGCGATCCAGGAGACGCTGCTCCGCGGCGAGGCCGACATCGCCGTCCACAGCTACAAGGACCTGCCGACGAAGCGCCCTGAAGGCCTGGTCATCGCCGCCGTCCCCGCCCGCGAGGACCCGCGCGATGCCCTGATCAGCCGCACGCACGCAGATCTGCGTTCGTTGCCGAAAGGCGCCAGCGTCGGGACGAGTTCAC
This sequence comes from uncultured Dehalococcoidia bacterium, assembly GCA_937864275.1. GTDB lineage: Bacteria > Chloroflexota > Dehalococcoidia > Tepidiformales > Tepidiformaceae > Amarobacter. Next base: position 2,171 of record CALMIW010000496.1, on the reverse strand, counting down.
CACGCCGGACTGCGCAGATCCTCGAACTGCGCCCCGACCTGGACGTCCGCATCATCCGCGGCAACGTCGAGACGCGGATCGCGAAGGTCGAATCCGGCGAATATGAAGCGACGGTGCTCGCGCTGGCGGGGCTGCGCCGGCTCGGCCTCGAGGAACGCGCCGACCATGTCTTCGGCTTCGAAGAGATGCTCCCATCGCCGGCGCAGGGCGCCCTGGCCGTGGAATGCCGGACTGCCGACACCGCCACCCGTGCGCTCCTGGCGAAGATCGACGATCCGGCCCTCCGCCAGACCGTGACAGCGGAGCGGATGTTCCTGGCGACGATCGACGGTGGCTGCAGCTTCCCGGCGGCCGCCTATGCCGAACACTTCGGCTCGACACTCAAGCTGAACGCGCTGATCGCGGCCGACGGCCGCATCGTCCGCTCGAAAATGGCGGGCCAGGCCGAGACGGCCGGTGGACTGGGCAGACAACTCGCCGAGGAACTGATGGCACTCGCCGGCTTGCGGTAGCTCCGCCGCGACCCGTGGGGCGGCTTCTAGCGTGACATCGAACGCGCGATCTTCCCGGGTTTCACCACCAGGCTGATGAAGAAGCTCACGATGCTGATGATGACGGCGCCGAAGAACGCCGACCAGAAGCTGTCGATGGAGAACTCTATCGCGTCGAACTTCCCGGAGATCCATGCGGTGAGCGCGAGCAGCGCGGTGTTGATGAAAATGAGGAAGAACCCGAGCGTCATGATCAATGCGGGGAACGTGCCGACGACAAGCAGCGGCTTCAGGTAGGCGTTGAGCAGGCCGAGGATGAGGGCCACGAGCAGCGTGCTCTTCCAGCCTTCGAGGTGGATGCCGCCGACCAGCTGCGCCGCCACCCAGACAGCGGCGGCGGTGATCAGCCAGCGGATGACGAAGGCGACGAGCTTGCTTTCGCTGCTCTCTGGCTGGCGGGTCCTCCCGCCGACCACGATGTATTCGGGCATGTGCCAAGTGTAACGGGCGACTCAGCGGGTTGGCATGCGCACGCCCGTCTTCCCGAATGCCTCAGGCGGCCTGCTGCGCGCCGCGCAGCATTTGGAGCATCGTCTGCTGGAAGCGCACGCGCTTCTCCGGTTCGCGGATCTCGGCGCTGATGCGTTCGGCAAGGCCGGCGACGGCGTCGCGCGGGAACGTCGCCCGGGTGAAACCGAGGTCTTCCACCGCGTCATCGATGATGATCTCCGCGAGCGGGCCCATGGCTGCCGCCACCGCGGTGGTCAGCGCCTGGAAGAACCCCGGCCCGGCAAGCGCGCGCTGCTGCGGCCCTACAACCTGCGCGGGGGTCATTTCCCCCAGCCCCGCCAGCTTCAGCCGGTAGAGCGCCTTGGCCATGTCGATCTCTTCGACCAGCCGCACGCGCGCCAACTCGGCGGCGGTGGCGCTGCCATCGATGCTGGCAAGCAACTCCCAGTCCGCGCCGTCGATGGTGATCGTGGGGCCGGGAGCCTTCTTCGCGAGACGGGGCACGACATCCATGTTCGGGACCACCCGCCTGAGCGCCTCTCGCTCGCTTGCCGCGCGCGCCGATTCCGCAAGGAGCCGGTCGAGCGGCTTTTCGATGCTGCGCGCCGGCGACGGGACCTGCGGTTCGAAGCGGAACTGGCCGTTCGGCCACGACGCCAGCAGGCCGAACGCGGCATCGCCGGTGCGCATGTCGCACTCCGCGTGCACCAGATCGCCCTGGGCGAGAAAGAGCGCCCCCTGGTCCAGGCCCGAAGTCAACTCGAGCCGTCCCGTCTGGCCGCCCGCGGCCAGCATCTTCAGCAAATCGACGAGTGGCAGCTGCGCGAGACTGCCGGTTAGGCCTTCAGCCATGGTTGTCCCTCCCTCTTAGCCCATCGAGGGCTGTCCCCCGGAAGTGAGGACGGTCCACGAAGACCAGGATCCCTGGTCGAGCACGGCGCGGCTGACGAGTGCCGCACGTTCTGCCTGGTGCCGCTGCAGCCGCTTCTGGGCGTTTACGTCCTTGCGCCACCCGGCTATCACAACATCGACAGTCATCCGCACGATCGCCATATCCACGTCCGGCTGACAGACGACAAAGAAGACGGCGTTGCCCATGTCCTGCGCGAGCAACCGCCATGAGTTGTAGACGAAGTCGATGCGGTCGGCAGGCTGCCTGGCGGTCTCGAG
>CALMIW010000495.1 GCA_937864275.1 uncultured Dehalococcoidia bacterium | reverse complement strand
GGGGTTTGGCATCGCGCAGGCGGGCCACCGTCTCGTCGCGCTGTTCGCCGAGCATGATCTGTTTCACGTCGTCGCCGGAGCAGAAGGCGCGGCCGTTCCCGGTAAGGACGACGCAGCGGACTTCCGGGTCGCGGTGAGCGTCGCGGAAGGCCTGTTCGAGTTCGGCATACATCTGCCGGTTGAGCGCGTTCATGGTCTCGGGCCGGTTCAGCGTGATGACCGCGACGTGGTCGTCGATGGCGTAGTCGATGAATTCGGGCATGGCGCGTCTCTCCGAAAAGGGGTGTGTGGCGACGGGAGTCTACATCAGCCGGCGCGGGGCTTGTGGGTATCGGTTATAGTAGGAGAGGTGGTCATACCGGAGGTACTACCGTGAGTTATACCAAGACGGCGGTGTCGTTGCCCGATGAGCTCTTCAAGCGGCTGGAAGCCTTCGCCGCGTCCGAGGGCAGCCCGCGCAGCGCCGTCGTTGCGCAAGCACTTGCCAGGTTCTTCGAGCTGATCGATGCCGGTGAGTTCACCCGCCGGATGAATGAGGCATGGGACAGCCTGGCTGGTGAAGAGTCGAAGGATGCCGCCGCCGTTGGCGAGAGGGCTGCTACGGAGACCCACCTGAGGCTCCTGGCGGAGGAGTCTGAACCGTGGGCGCGGTAACCCAGGGCGAAGTGTACTGGCTCCGCGATAGCGAACCGCTTGGTTCGGAGCCCGGATATTCCCGGCCGTGGGTTGTGGTCCAGAACGACGCAACGAACGCGACGAAGATCGGCACCGTGCTGGCCTGTCCGCTGACGACGAACCTCCGGTTGGCGCGGGCGCCGGGCAACGTCTTGCTCGCGGCCGGCGAAGGCGGCTTGACGCGCGAGAGCGTCGTCGTGGTTTCCGCGGTCACGGCACGGGATCGTTCGCTTTTCGATGACTTCGCGGGCGTGGTGTCCCCGGCGCGCGTGCGCCAGATAGTCGACGGCTTGCTCCTGTTGCTGATGCCTTCCCCCGAAGCTACTTAGAGCTTCGCCAGGAGCCACTCTTCGGCGAGGCGGATCACGTCGGGGCCGATTTCGAAATGGCCGCCCGGCAGCCAGCGAATGTCCTTCACGCCGGGAAGGGCGTTGTAGAGCGCTTCGGTGCGTTCGCGCGGGATGAGCTGGTCCTGGAGCTTGCCGACCACCCGCGTGGCCACGTTCTTGAGGAGGGGCACATCGGCCTCCGGGCCTTCGACGTTGCCGACCAGGCCGCCTTCGCCCACGAGGCAGAAGGCGGCGGCCTTGAACCGTCCATCCCTCGCCACAGCCGGGATGCCGAGCATGCTCCCCATGGAGTAGCCAACGAAACCGAGGCGGGACATATCGACCGGGAAGCGGGCCGAGAGGAGGTCGAGCATGGTGGAGACTTCGGCCGCGAACTGGGCGCGGATCTCCGGGTAGCGGTCGGGATTCCGGAAGAGCGACATCGGGTCCGCGGTGGCGCGCTCGCCGTGCAGCGGCGCATCGAGCCCGGCGCAAATCCAGCCGCGCGTGGCCCACTGCCGGGCGACCTCCGCGACGAAGTAGTCTTCCTTGCTGCCCATGCCGGGGTGCTGGATGAGGACGAGCGGCATCGGATCATCGTGTTCGGCGGGGAGGTAGAGGAGGCCCGGGACGTGCTCGGCGCCCTGGTGGAACCAGAACTGGACCTCCCGCAGGTTCCCCATCGGCATTTCGTGCGTCTGCAGTGCGTCAGCCATTGCTATCCAATGTACAGGCGGTTCTCCACCGTGTCGCACCCTTGACACTTAGCGGAAGCAGGCAAACGATGCTAACGACCGAACGCACGCCTAGTCCGCCACGTGGCGGAACGGGGGAACCAGTTTTCGGGGCGAGTCCGCAAGGGCGTCCTTCAATGAGAGGGATCGCGACGGCGGAGCGGCCATCTCCGGCCGCAGCCCGGCAGCTAACCTCGGAGGCGTAGGAAGAACGTCCGCTACGAGGCGTCTTCTCTATGGCTATCCTCGCTCGCCGATCCCCGTCGGCGGCAACTGCACTCGAATCCACGCCAGTCACGCTTCCTGTCTACGCATCGTCGCCACTGCGCGAGCGACTCTGGAACATGCTGCCGCTGGCCGTCTCGCTCCTTCTCGCGAGTTTCGTCTTCTGGGGGCCGTTTTACGCGCCCTGGCCGTTCGCGATCTTGAGCACGGCCTTCTTCGCCTACTGGCTCGTCCGCTCCTACTCGGTGGCGGCTGCCTGCCTGGTGGGCCTGCGCAAGCTGAAGCAGTGGCAGCAGCACAACTGGCTCGCGAAATACTGCGAGTGGCTCCCGGACCATCCCGAAGCGGAGAAGTGGGAGTGGCCCCGCCACCTCGTCATCATCCCCAACTACAAGGAGAGCGAAGAGGGCCTCGCCCGCACGCTCGATTCGCTGGCGAACCAGGCCAACGCGAACCAGGTGGTTGTCGTGATGGCGATGGAGGCGCGCGAGCCGGATGCCCACGTGAAGGCTGAACGCCTTGTGACGCGCTACCGCAGCCACTTCGCCGGCATGCTTGCCACGTTCCACCCGGCCGGCCTCCCGAATGAGACCCCCGGCAAGGGCTCGAACGAAGCCTGGGGCGCCCGCGAAGCGTTCATCCACCTGATCGAGGACGGCGGCGACGACATCCGCCGCTACACCGTCACGAGCTGCGACGCCGACGCGGTCTTCCACCCGCGCCACTTCGAAGCACTGAACTACCTCTTCCTCACCGCCAAGGACCGGTACCGGACGTTCTGGCAGCCCACGATCTTCAACAGCAACAACATCTGGGAGATCCCGGCGCCGCTTCGCATCCCGGACGGCCTCTCCGGCATCAACCGGATGTCGAACCTGCTCCTCCCCGGGAGCGTGAAGTTCCCGACGTCGTGCTATTCGCTCAGCTGGCAGATGCTGAACGAGGTCGACTACTGGGACGAAGAGGTTATCCCGGAGGACTGGCACCTCTACCTGAAGTGCTCCTACACCCTGGGCGACCGCGTGAATGTGGAGCCGATCTTCCTGCCGCTGGGGAACGACTGCGTCCTCACCGATGGCTACTGGAAGACGCTGCGCGCCCACTACGCACAGAGCGTGCGGCACGCCTGGGGCGCGAGCGACATCCCCTACGCCTGGCGTTCGGCCCGCAACGCGGGTTCGCCCGCGAGCCGGGGCCGGAAGCTGCTCCTGGCCGTTTCGGTCACCAAGGTTCATGCCCTGTGGATGGCGCAGTGGTACATCGTCACCCTTGGCGTGCTGCTGCCCTCCAAGATGGCGGGCACGTGGGGCGCGCCGCTGCCGCAGTGGTGGACCCACCGGTACCCGGTCCCGGGCACCGGCTGGCACCCGGAAGCGATCATCCACCCGTCTCGCTGGCTCACCTTCGATAAGGAAGGCCTGATCGAGTTCACCATGTGGCTGAACCTGCCCGGCATGCTGGTGGCGGTCTGCATTTTCCCGCTGATCGTGATGATGGCGGTGGAGTACCGGCAGCGGGGCCCGCGGCCGGCACAGGTGCCGCTCTACAAGGCGGTCCTGGGCTTCCTCATCTGGCCGGCGATGGCGGTGATCACGTTCTTCTTCGCCTCGATGCCGGCGCTCCACGCCCAGTGGAAGCTGGCCAGCGGCAAGGGCCTGGTCTACCGGGTCGCCGAGAAGGGCAGCCGCAAGCTGCACCTGCCGGTTCCCTCTGCCACGGCGACGGCCCAGTCCGAGGCGGAAGCCGTTGGGGCCATGGGCGGTGGCGGTCAGTAGTCCCGGTCTCAGGTAAACGTTTCGGCAGCGCCGGGTTGAAAGCTTCAACCCGGCGCTGTTTCGTTTTGCGCACCTGACACCCGGCACGCGAGACCGTATCGTTCCGGCACCACATTCCCGGAGCGTCCACTTGGCCACGGTCCAGACAGCAACCGGCCCCATCGATGCGAACGATCTCGGCTTCACCCTCATGCACGAGCACGTGCGCGTGGGCTGGGGAGCCATGTACCAGCAGTACCCGGAGATGTTCGACCGTGAGCACGAGCTCGACCGGGCCGTCTCGCGATTGAAGGACGCCCGCGCCGCCGGGGTGAAGACGATCGTCGACCTGACGCCAATCGACCTCGGCCGCGATGTC
>CALMIW010000494.1 GCA_937864275.1 uncultured Dehalococcoidia bacterium | reverse complement strand
GTCGGGCGGATGGTGGTACGTCAGCTGCCTGCGCGGGGCCGACATGAAGAGGACGAGCAAGAGCGGGCTGAACCGGCCAACCAGCATGGCAACGATGAGGACGACATGGCCCGCTCTTCTGTTTGTTTTGGTGTTTTTTGCGGTGAAGCCAACCGTGCCCAGGGCGGAGAGCACTTCGAAGAGCGAGTCGATGAACTCCTGCTGGGAGGTGAACGTGAGGGCGGTGGTGAAGGCGAACACCATGGCGACGTAGAAGAGCGCCAGGGTCACGGCCTGCTGGATGACCAACGGCGGCACCTGCCGCCGGAAAGCACTCACTTCCTGGCGGCCGCGGAGGGTGGCGACCATGACGGCGAAAAGCAGGGCGAAGGCTCCAACCTTGAGCCCGCCGGCGGTGGAACCGGCCGCGCCGCCGACGAACATCAGCCCGATGGTGGCGAGCTTTGTCTCTTCGTGCATTTCGCCGATGTTGACCGTCCCGAAGCCGGCTGTGCGCGAAACGGCGCTGTGGAAGAGGCCGAGGAGCGGACGGTCGATGGCCGGTTCTCCGCCGAGGGTGGATTCGTTGCCCCACTCGACGACCGTGGTGAAGACCGCGCCGGCGACGAGCAGGATGGCGGAGGTGGCGAAGATGAGCTTGGAATCGAGCGGCAGCCTGCGCCAGGAACGGCGGCGTACCAGGGTGATGACGGGGATGAACCCGAGCCCGCCGACGATGACCAGCAGCATCAGGGTTGTGAGGATGACTTCGTTGCCGGCGTAGGGAGCGAGGTCCTGCCCGGTGATGCTGAACCCGGCGTTGTTGAACCCGGAGACGGAGTGGAAAAGACCCCACCACCAGGCGTGGCGGGCGGGCACATCCTCGGCCATGAACGCCGCCGGGAGGGTGAGCGCTCCGAATGCTTCGAAGAGGAAGGTGAACACGGCGACACCGCGGGCGAAGGAGAGCGTCTCCTTCATGCTCGGCGCGCCGTAGTAGAGCCGCAGCATGTTGCGGTCGCGGATGCCGATCTGGCGGCCGACGACCCAGAGCACGACTGTCGTGCCGAGCATGTAGCCGAGGCCGCCGACCTGGATGAGGAGCAGAATCACGACCTCGCCGAAGGTATTCCAGTGGACCTGGGTATCGCGGACCACGGGCCCGGTGACACAGACTGCGGACGTTGCCGTGAAGAGTGCGTTTTTCAGCCCGGGGGCGTCGCCGGACTCGGTCGCGAACGGGAGGGCGAGGAGGAAGGTGCCGAGTGCGAGGACGGCGCCGAAGCCGAGGGCGACCTGGAACACGCCGCTGCCGGGGCGGGACAACTTGCGGCGCGGCGCCATCCGGGCCGTCGCCACGCCGCTAGCCGCGATCCCCTGGGGTGCGCTCACCTGGACTTCCTTTCCTGGTTTGCCGGCTCCAAGTGCCCGCATTAACGGAGCGGTTACCGTGACAAACTACGCGAGCGAGCCGAAAGCGACCAGCAGCGGCACGCCGCCGTAGAATCGCGCGCATGGACTTCGAGCCGACCGAGGCACAACAGCAGATCCGCGCCCAGGCGAAGGCGCTCGCGAGCAAGTTCGACGACGCCTACTGGCGCCGATGCGACAGCGAACACGCGTTCCCCTGGGAGTTCTACCAGGCGTTCGCCGAGGCCGGCTGGCTCGGCATCGCGATCCCCGAGGCGTATGGCGGCGCGGGCCTCGGGATCACCGAGGCATCGATCCTGCTCGAGGAGGTGTCGGCTTCGGGCGCCGCGATGAACGGCGCAACGGCCTTGCACCTCACGATCTTCGGCCTGAACCCGGTGGTGAAGCACGGCACGGGGGAACTCAAGCAGCGCATCTTGCCGGCGGCGGCGCGGGGTGAGCTGCATGTGGCTTTCGGCGTGACGGAGCCAACCGCGGGGAGCGACACGCCGAGCATCTCGACGTTCGCGAGGCGCGACGGGGACAACTTCATCATCTCCGGCCAGAAGGTGTGGACCTCCAAGGCGAAGGAATCGTCGAAGGTTCTGCTGCTGGCACGGACGGCGAAGGCGGAGGATTCCGCGCGGCGCACCGATGGGATGACGCTTTTCCTCGCGAACCTGGACCCGGCGCACGTCACGATCCGGGAAATCGAGAAACTGGGGCGGCACGCCGTGGACTCGAACGAGGTGTTCTACGACGACCTGCCGGTCGACTCGCGGGACGTAGTCGGCGAAGTGGGGCGCGGGTTCTACCACCTGCTGGACGGGTTGAACCCGGAGCGCATCCTGGTCGCTTCGGAAGCGCTCGGCACCGGACGAGTGGCGCTGGCAAAGGCGACGCAGTACGCGAAGGACCGCGTGGTCTTCGGGCGCCCCATCGGCCAGAACCAGGCAATCCAGTTCCCGCTGGCGGACAGCTACGCGAAGCTGAAGACGGTGGAACTGCTGATCCGCAAGGCTTCTTGGCTGTACGACAACGGCCAGCCCTGCGGCGCCGAGGCGAACATGGCGAAGTACCTCGCTTCGGAATGGGGCTTCGAGGCCGCGGACCGGGCGCTCCAGGTGCATGGCGGGTTCGGGTATGCGAAGGAGTTCAACGTGGAGCGGTACTGGCGCGAGGTGCGGGTGATGAAGATCGCGCCCGTGACGAACGAGATGGTGCTGAACTTCATCGCTCAGCACGAACTGGGGCTTCCCCGGTCGTACTGACGGCCGGGAACGGAGGGGCAGGTAGCGCGCGATGCAGTTCGAGACCAGGTTTCGGGAACCGATCGCGAGGGGCTCCGTCGACCTGACGTTCCGGCGGTGGAAACGGCCCCAGGCGGTAGCCGGCAACACGTACCGCACGGCCGCGGGACGGCTGGTGGTGGACGATGTCCGGGTTGTCGCAGCGGGAGACATCACCGACGGCGAGGCTCGGCGGGCGGGGTATCCGTCGGCGGCGGCGCTGGTGGCGGACCCCCGCGGCGATGCCGCGCTTCCGGTCTACCGGGTGGCCTTCCACCCGGCGCCGGGTCCTGACCCTCGCGACGAGCTTGCGGCCGGCCCCGACCTCTCAGACGACGAGGCGGGAGCGATCCTGGCGAAGCTGGTTCGACTGGACCGGGCCAGCGCCCCCGGACCCGGGGCGCAAGCGGCGCTCGCACTGGGGGCGGCCAAACCCGGGGGGGGCGCCGGGCGCCCGGGGCCACATCTGGGCCAGGAACTGCTCGGCTTCAAGCTGAACGTGCGGAAGCTGAAGAACCTCGGGCTGACGATCAGCCTCGGGACGGGCTACCGCCTTTCGCCACGCGGGCAGGCATTCCTTCGGCGAGGCGTCTGAGGCGACCCCTCAGATGAAGACCATGCCCGAGCCCCGTTCGTGCTTCTGCGCGACTCCGGTCTGAATGGCGGCGGCGGCGACGGCGCGGGCGACGTTCCTCGCCACGCGAGGGGGAAACACGCTGGGGATGATGGACTCGGCGCTGAGTTCCGTTTTCGAGACCGAATCGGCGATGGCATGCGCGGGCGCGAGCTTCAGCGCCTCGTTGATTTCGTGGGCGCGCACGTCGAACACTCCGCGAAAGAGACCGGGGAAACAGAGGACGTTGT
>CALMIW010000493.1 GCA_937864275.1 uncultured Dehalococcoidia bacterium | reverse complement strand
CGAGAAGAACCTTGATGTCGCCTCCAGCGACCCGGAAGAAGGCGGCGAAGTCTTCAAAGACGTCAAATACAAAATCGAGCCCGCCTACCTGAAGTTCGGCGACCAAAAGGCCGAGCTCGAATACAAGCCCGAAGGCGACTTCAAGGGCGAGGGCGGGATCAAGTTCGAAGGCGCGAAGTTCGATGATACGTTCAGGGCTGAGACCCTTGCGCCGCCGGCTGCTCCCGGCGGCGTACCGCTCCCTTACCCGAACGTGGATGAAGGCGCCCTTGTAGACGACGGCGGCATCGTTGACGCCATCGGCCGGAAAGCGGGTGAGGGCCAAAAGGACTTCCTCGCAGTCAAGGTGCAGGATGTCGTCGTCAGTAGCCTGGGGGAAGGCGCTGACCCCACGGACTCGCCGGAAGCCGACGATGACGGCCTGGCGGACGCGTTGGCGCGCAAGGCAGGCGGCGGCCAGCAGGAGTATTTCAACGTCAAAATCGAGGAGGTCTTCGTCACCTCTGCCAGGCCGGAGGGTGACACCTCGGAAAACGACGAAGTACCAGACGACGAATCCCCGGACGACGACGAGCCTGGCATAGCCGGCTGGATCGCACGCGGCAAGGGCACGAAGAAAGGGTTCGGCCGCCAGGAAATGGACGAAGCCCTCGAAGGGCAAACCTCTGCGGAGATCGATGGTGAATCCGCGGACGACGACCACGAGGGCGAAATGGCGTTCGCGCGGCGCACGGGAGTGAAGGATTCGCACGACAAGTACGCCAACCTCGAAAACAGCGCCGGCGACGACCTGGACGATGACGACTTCGAGTCATCCTCGCTCCTGGACCTGAAGCCAGCATCCGCCACCAAAGAGATGTTGCCTGGCCTCGCCGGTGAACTCCCGGATGAGGCTGAGCTCGAACTCGATTTCGACGACGACCTGGACGATGCCGACGAGAGCGAGCTCTGACCCGACCGTGAGCGCACCCGCCGTCGCGGAATCGAATCCCTGGGCCTTCTGGGCTCCAACGCCGGACGAAATCGTCGAGCGCGCGCTTGACCTTGCCGATGTGGGGCCGGGCACGCGATTCCTCGATCTCGGCTGCGGCGATGGCCGGGTACTTGTCGCCGCGGCCCGCCGCGGCGCCGTAGTGCGGGGCGTGGAAATCAACCCTCGCATGGCCGAGGCTGCGCGCGCCAATCTCAAGGCGGCATCGGTCACCGGCAGCGTCGAAGTGGGCGACATGTTCACGGCAGAGATCGATGCCGATGTGGTCTACGCCTACCTCACTCCGGTCACCCTGAGCCGCCTCCGCGAGGGACTGGCTCGGGCCCGACCGGGGACGCGCGTCGTCACTCCGCGTTACGAGATTGCCGGTTGGCAGTCGGCAACTTTCCAGCATGGCTGCCATCTCTATCGATTGCCCGCAGAGGCTGGCGGGGTCCCACGTGACCCCGGTTGGGCCCATCGCGCGATGGTTCTCGTGCTGCCCGTGGACCTGCGCGTGCTCGCGCCGCTCATGTTCACGGCAGACTGCGGACCGCTTCGCCTCGAATTCGACCCGCCCCTCGCTCGTGCCTCCGAATATGCCGTCGGTCCCGGCCCGCTCGCCGGGCGATCGCGGATCCCTGTGGACCTGATGTTGAAGCCGCAAGGGGGAGGGACCGCCATCGCCGGGGACATTTCGGCGCAGGGCCATGAACTAACCGTCGCCGTCGTCTTCGCGCGCCGGGGCTTTGGCCAGTGGAACTTCGGGTCCG
>CALMIW010000492.1 GCA_937864275.1 uncultured Dehalococcoidia bacterium | reverse complement strand
GGTCGCCTTCAACCTGCTGCTCGGCGCCCTGACCATCGCCGTCGCCACCCTCGGCGCCGGTCTCGCCGGCTGAGCCGATGTCCGCGCCGGCAACCGCCCACTCGCTGTTCGAAGACGCGCAATCGCTGCTCGTAGCGCCGCTGATCGCGGAGGGTGGCCCGGACGGGGACGCGTTCCGTGCGGCGGCCAGAGGGCAGACGTTGTTGGCTTCGGATCTGCTGCGCGTCGAAGTGCTGTCCGTGGTCCGTCGGCACCTCGCTGCCGGCGCTCTGAGCGCGCAGCAGGCGAACGACGCCGTGGACGACCTGCTCGCACTGCCGATCACGCTGTATCCGACGACGCCTCTGCTGCGTCGGTGCTGGGAGCTCCGATCGAACGTCACTGCCTATGACGCGTGCTACGTAGCGCTGGCAGAGACGCTCGACATCGCACTGCTCACGGCCGATGCAAAGTTGGCCAACGCGCCCGGAACTCGCTGCTCGTTCGTGCTGGTCTGATCGTCGACCCCATGCTGGGTTCATGCCCCGGCGACGAATGCGACGACGACGTAGGCGGCGTGTTCTCGCGTCGCCGGTCGGACCCGGAGCCCGTTGAGTCCGAGGAGCACCGCGAGAGCGGCGCGTTGGTGGCCGAGTTGTTCTGCGGTGAAGAGGAACCGGCCGAGTTCGGCGCGGTCCATCCCGTGGCCCTGGCTCGGATGCACCTTCGGGCGGCGGACGTACTGTGCCGGGTTGGAACCGATCCGGCCGTCGATGTGCGCGAACCGGTAGAGGCCGCACACCGTCGCCAGCCGCGGGTCGATCGTCGACGCGGCCAGCCCGCGTTGCTCCATGTGATGCCGGAACAACTCGATGTGTGGACGTGCCGACGCGAGGACTTCGAGTCCGACCGAGGCCGTCCAGGCGAAGAAGAAGCGAAGGTCTTGGCGATCCGCCTCCAGCGTGCGACCGCTGTAGCGGGCGAGGAACGCAACGGCAGCCAACTCGGCCTCGTTCACCTCCCGCTGAACGAGTTCCTGATCGAGGTCGATCTGGTCCGATGACATGAGAACCTCCCGAAGGTCGTGGAAACCTTCAGGCGACACCGCATGTCAACCGGCGTTATGGGGCACGTGTTGGCTGTCGAGTCGTGAACTCTCGAACGCCGATACGGCAATCTCCGTGCCGGGGAGCAGGATGAGTGGGTGAGGAAGTTCGACAAGGCCGACCAGCGATGCCTTGCCGCATGGTCGCTTGACTGTGCCGAGCGCGTGCTGCCCCTGTTCGAGCATGTTCGACCGGATGATCTGAGGCCACGGCACGCACTCGAGGTCGGTCGCCGATGGGTCGAGAGCGGCGCGTTCAGCATGCCCATCTCTTGCCGCCGACGGCGAGCGAGCCGGCGCCATGGATCGAGTCGTGTCCGAGCGCGAACGGCAGGCACAACATCGGCCGGAGGCGCTTCGCACGGAAATCATGAATCGGCTCGTCGTGGAGGACAGGCGGACAGGACCGTTCATCTCTGTCATCAAGGGACCCGGCTTCTGAAGTCCGAAACTCGCCAGCACCCACCCCGTGCCTCAGAGGTTCACCGCCGAGGCGCCAACGTGTCAGCCGCCACCTCGGCGAGCGAATCCTCGATGTCGTGCGCTGGGGACGACCCAGTAGCCGAGGCCGATCACACCGGGCTGTGGCCGCAGCATCATCGAGACGAGCCCGACTGCTCGGCTGGCGTCGAGGGCGTGGATGGCAAGACTCACGCCCTCTCCGGAGTCGAGGCGCGTTTGCTGGCGAAGGATGAACTGCTGGCCGGCCTCGCTGCTCCAGCTCGAAGGAACCGTCGTGGTCGATGTGATCGAAGGATCTGTGCTCGCCTCGCTGACGCATTCGGTGTCGTCGAGCGACCACGGTCGGAGCAGGAGCATGTCGTCGCCCGGCCGCGGGGTCCGGGGGGGGGGGCCGCTGGTCCGCGGGTTGGGGGCGTCCAACCCCCGCCGCTCGGCGGCGGCACACAAGGTGGTGTCGGCGCTGCTGAACACGGTGGCGCGGATGTCGAGTGCCGCTGCGAGGTGGACAGCGTCGTACCCTCGGAGGCCCTCGACGGCGGCGAGCTCGGCCGCGGCTGCGACCAGTTCGTCGGTCACCGGCATCAGGTACAGCACTCGAAGCAAGGCGTCGAGTTCACCCACGGCGTCACGCGCCTGGATCGCGGTCAGTCGTC